>JAUVLY010000104.1 GCA_030600505.1 Candidatus Falkowiibacteriota bacterium | reverse complement strand
TTCTGCTTTCTGCTTTCTAAAAATTTGATTAAAACCACGAATAATGATAAAAATATAAGACAGTATATGAAATTAGAAGAAATTAAACAACTAAACATCCCCCAAGCCCCCGGGTCTTATCAGTTTAAGGATGGCAAAGGGAAGATTATTTATATTGGTAAAGCCGCGGATCTTCGGTCGCGGGTGTATTCATATTGGCGGGCGAGCGCGAACCACACCCCTGCTAAGAAGAAGATGATGAAAGAAATTAAAAGGGTAGAGTGGATAGAAACAGAAACCGAGATTGAGGCTTTGCTTTTGGAATCAAATTTGATCAAGAAACATCAGCCGATTTATAATATTGATTTGCGGGACGATAAACGTTTTTGTTATATTAAAATATCTACAGAAGATGAGATCCCCGGTGTTTTTATTACGCGCCAGATTGATAAGGCGGGCAAGTATTTTGGCCCGTTTACGGCCGCACTAGCTGTGCGGGAAACAGTTAAGGCGATTAGAAAAATTTGGCCCTTTTGCACCGAGCGGAAGATCAAAGCTAAACCGTGTTTTTATTATCAGATAAATCGTTGTCTAGGTCCTTGCGGGGGAATGGTTGAGACTCTAGAATACAAAAGAGAAGTAATAGCGCCGATAATAAAATTTTTGTCCGGCAAAAAGAAACAAATTATTCGCGGTATTGAAAAAGAAATCAAAAAATTATCCGTAGAGACACGATTTATCGTGTCTTCGGACGTTGCAGAAACGCATTGCAATGCGTCTTCGGATAATGCGGAAACACAAAATTTTGCGTCTCAGGATAAAGAAAAACAATTACGACACCTAAAATACAAATTATTAAACATGCAAAAGGTTTTGGAGCATACCAATATTTTGTCAGTGGCTGAAAAGTACGCGGCCGATGTGGTGGAGCTGGCTAAGGTCCTTGGCCTCCCTAAGGTGCCACAGCGGATAGAGGGTTATGATATTTCCAATATTTTCGGGCATGAGGCAGTCGGGTCAATGGTAGTATTTAAAAATGGCGAGCCAGACAAAAGCGAGTATCGGAAATTTAAAATTAAAATCGGGCAGGGTGAAGCAAATGACATTAAGATGATGCGGGAGGTAATAAACAGAAGAATAAAGCATTTTCCAGTTGTAGAGACGCATTGCAATGCGTCTCTACAACGCGACGCGTCTACGTGGCCAATCCCGGATTTGATAATAATCGACGGCGGCAAAGGCCAATTAAACGGCGCGCTTAAGGAAATAAAAAAAGCCGGGTTAAGCATCCCGGTTATTTCAGTTAGCAAGGGCGCTGGTTTGCGTTCGGCCGCTGCGCCGGACAAGATATTTTTCCCGGGCGAGAAAAAGCCTTTAGAATTATCTCTGGCCTCACCGGCCCTTCATATAATCAAGCGTGTCCGTGACGAAGCCCATAGGTTTGCAATAAAATACCACCGGTTGTTAAGAAAAAAGAAAATGTTAAAATAAAGTTCTGCGTAAAATCCGCGTAGCAATCCGCGTAAAATCAGCGGATAAAACGTTCTCCAAATCATAATATAGTGCTATAAGAAATAGGTAATTATTCCGAATTAATTTGTATAATAGAATTATGGAATTTAGCTTTTATAGTGCGCGGCACAATGCCGTGTTTTTTATTATAAGCCTTTTGTATTTTTCTTCGTTTCTTGGTTTCGTTGATCGCGTATTTCATTGCCAGGGTTGTTTTGTCGCCATACATTATTACCCGGCCTTCAACGTGGCGTGAGGCGCGGCCCATGGTTTGCATGAGTGAGGTATCGTTGCGCAGAAAGCCGGACATGTCAGCGTCCAGAATTGCCACCAGTGATACTTCCGGCAAATCCAGACCTTCACGCAGTAGATTTATCCCGACCAAAACATCATACTTTCCCTGCCGTAGGTCACGTAATATTTCCACCCGCGCGAGCGTTTCCACATCCGCGTGGATATACTGGACTTTTATGCGTTTTTCCTGCAAATATTCACTTAGTTCCTCAGCCATCCGTTTGGTTAGCGTTGTAACCAAAACGCGCTGACCTTTTTTGGTGGTTTTTTCTATTTCCTTGAGTAAATCCGCTACTTGGTCGCGGCTGGGACGGACCTCCACGGCTGGGTCGAGCAAGCCCGTGGGGCGAATGATCTGCTCGGCTACTGTTTGGCTGCGGCCTATTTCATAGTCGGCCGGAGTGGCTGAGGCATAGATTACTTTATTTATTCTTTTGCGAAATTCGCTAAAGTTGAGCGGCCGGTTATCTTTGGCGCTAGGTAGACGAAAGCCAAAATCAACCAGGTTTTGTTTGCGGGCCTGGTCGCCGGCATGCATGCCGCGAATCTGGGGCAGGGTCTGGTGTGATTCGTCTACAAAGAGTAGATAATCTTTAGGAAAGAAATCAACCAAGGTGCTGGGCGGCTTGCCCGAAGCGCGGCCGGTCAGGTGCCTGGAATAATTCTCAATGCCATTGCAGTAGCCAACTTGCTGCATCATCTCAATATCATAGTTGGTTTTTCGCTCCAGACGGTAGGCCTCAACTTGTTTATCTTGTTTAACCAGTTCGTCAACTCGTTTTTTAAGCTCGGTTTGGATATTGGCGATTGCCAGCTTCATCCGGTCATCCGGGGTCATAAAGTGCTTGGCCGGGAGAATATTTATCTCCTCAAGCTCGGTTGCGTCTTTATTCCGGAGGTCAGCCGCCCAGATCGGAGCATTAATTTTGGTTTGGACATTAAAAATTAGTATTTTTTCAATTTTGTCTCTCAGCATTTCGATCCTTACGACCGATTCGCCGGTAGCTAAGTAAATATCTATACGGTCCCCCTTAACTTTAAATTGCCCGCGGTAAAAGGCAATATCATTGCGTTCGTACTGGATAGAAGTTAATTGCCTTAGCAATTCATTGCGTTTGATTTTTTGTCCGGTTTTAAAGGTTCGGCCCATGTTTTCGTAGTCTTTTTTTTCACCAATTCCGTAAATGCAGGATACCGAGGCCACGATCAAGACATCGCGTCGGTTAATTAGCGACTGGGTAGCCGCGTGCCGTAAGCGGTCGATCTCTTCATTAATAGTGGCTTCTTTTTCAATATATGTATCCGTGTGGGGGATATAGGCCTCAGGCTGGTAGTAGTCATAGTAGGAGACAAAGTAGTGGACCGCGT
>JAUVLY010000030.1 GCA_030600505.1 Candidatus Falkowiibacteriota bacterium | reverse complement strand
CATAAATACCCCGGCCATGGTCGAGTTTAAAATAAAAACACCCAAAATAAGGCCATGGACCCAGGCGTATAGCTTTTTGCTTTTATTAATGTTTAAAAAATCAACAGAATAGAAATTATTAGACATAAATGATAATTTATTTTATTTAAAATTAATTAATAAAATTATCATAAATGTCAGTTTTTGTCAATAGCAGAATTTTTACTGAATATTTGCTATAATTAATAATAATTAACACAAAATATGACGATTTACATCATTATTCCAGTATTTTTAACCACTTTCCTTGCCTGGCGTTATTTTATTAAGCCTAGTAATACAAAAAATTGGCGTGCAGACCAAGCTAAATTAGCCTGGACTAGCATTGAAAATAATAAAGATCGAATAAATAAAAACCTCGTCCCGATTAAAACCGCCTATGGGTGAACCCATAGGCTAATTTTTATTTATAAAAGCCCGCTAAAGCGGGCTAAAAAAATATTATTAATATCCAGCGCGCTTTAGCGTGCTTAATTATAAATATCTAGCCTAGGTCTTTAGGCCTAGGCGGTCTGCTTTCTATTAATATCGTTTCTTGAGTTTATGTGAATTCGTAAATTCGTAATGATTAGTAATTCGTAACTATTTAACCATATCACTGAGCGTCGCACTCATTGATGCCGGAAAAGCCACAATTATTATTCGCTTAATAGCTACCGCCGTATCAATGCCCCAGGGGCATTTGCCGATCAGGGTCATAAAAATGCCCACCACGGTTAGCGATATAATATACACGGCCAAAACCCGCTTAATATACTCAAATTCATAGCCTTTCAAATGATTGTGGTATAAATTTGAATACACAAAAACGGCGATAAAAGTAAGCGAGAATAAGGCGAACCAAAAAATACTAACACTACTTAACTCTTGCCCCAGACGCCAAACCTCTTCGGTAAACCCGACCGGAATGGCCAAAAGAACCGAACCAACGACTATCTGCATCAAATCGCGCGCCCGCAATTCTACCATCAAAGGCTTGATCGCGTAATGAAGGACCTTGCCGGCCTCATCCGCGATTGGAATTACCTTGTGCAGATGCCCGCCCACCCTTTTTACGCTATAATTCTTTTTATGGCTTTTTTTATTCGTCATATTTCTTACTGTCATTGCGATCCCGCGAAGCGGGAGTGGCAATCTCGTGATAATTGCTCCTTTCACGGGATTGCCACGGCCTTCGGCCTCGCAATGACAAATGTGTTATTTCTATTTAGATTCTATCTGTCCAACCTGAATTTTTCTAATGTCCTCATTGCTAATACCCAAGCCTTGCTCTTTTATTGCCTGCCAAGCCTCCTGGGCTACGCTAAGCTTGATTCCATACAAGGTTTCCGGTAATACATAATAAACCTCCATTAAATCCTCTTCGTTTATTATAAATCTGCCGGCCATAATACTGGGGAAAGATTTGTCAAAATATAAATACTGGATTAATTCATCGCCGGCGATCTTTATTCCTTTGTCTTGTATTATCCGCCAAGTATCGCTGGGGCGCCCTAGGAAATACCGCTTTTTATCATCCGGATTCAGCCACCAGGCTTCGCCGGCCGATTCCACCTGCAAAAGGATCTTGCCCTGCAGTCTTGAAAATAGCTCTTCGTCCGGCTCCACGCTTAATTTGGTTTCCCGCTCAATCACCTGTCTGGTCTCTCCATGCTGTTTTTCGCTCCACTCAATAACCGAATCAATAAATATATCAGTCACTTTCGCCTCTGAGCGGTAATCAATGATTGAACTGGTTAAAATAATATAGACAACAATAACAATATCTATCAGCAATATCTTTTTAAGTAGCGATCGGCTCCCCTTCATAACATTGATATTAACAATTCGCATGTGCCGCATTTGTAGTGCGGCTTTTTGCGCTAGCAAAAATAACATTAATTGCTTTTATTATACCATATTCGTTTCTTTCAGCCAAAAGGTAACCCTAATTGCTGCAATTGTAACATCTTTCAGCCAAAAAGCCATAACGAGAACGTTATGGCTTTTTTTATTTTACCTTAATATTATTACTTTCCCAGATAATTTCTTATTTTTTCTACAATGTCGTCAGTGCTGAAATTGGCTTTTATCATATAGTCGCTGGCTCCCAATTCATTGGCTTTCTCAACATCAGAATCCTGGCCCAGATTTGACAGCATAATAACCGGGGTTTTGGCTACTGCCTTGTCCTCGTGCGCCCGTATCTTTTCCAAAACCGCGAACCCGTTCATGCCGGGCATAACAACATCCAATAAAACCAAATCCGGCTTTTTTTGCGCTATTTTGCGGAAGCCCTCCGCGCCTTCAAGCGCGACTTCCACGCAAAACCCTTCCTGTATCAACTTTTTGACGCATAGATCACGCAAAAATTTATCGTCCTCTACAAGCATTATTTTTTTAACGCCCGGTTTATCGCAAAGCTTGCTCCGCTTAACCAAAAAATAATAATTTACTTTTTCCACTACTTCTTCCGGCTCAAACTCTGTTTTGATAAGATAATCAAGCGCCCCCAATTCAAAACATTTTTTAATATCAACCGGCTGGCCGGAATTTGAAACAATGATAACCGGAATATCAAGGCCTTTCTCTTTTATCTCCTGCAAAACATCATAGCCGTCAAGCTTGGGCAAAACCATATCCAATAAAACCATGTCCGGCTTATCTTTGATAATTTTATTTATCCCGTCTTCGCCGTCAACCGCCGTTAAGACATTATAATTTTCTTTTTCCATTCTTCTGGATAAAACATCCAGAAGTAGCTGCTCATCTTCAATAATTAAAATAGTTTCTTTTTTGTTGCCCATATTTTTATTATATTAATTGACTTATATATTTATCAATAAACAAAAATTAACATTAATCAAGGTTAAATACCAAGGGTTAAAAGTTAACTGTTAACGGTTAATTGTTAATTGTTAAACAGGTAATTTTATATAGAATGTAGTACCTTTATTCATCTTGGAATCGAACCAGATCTTACCGCCATGCGCCTCAATAACGTTTTTAACGATAAACAGGCCCAAACCGGATCCTTCGGTCTGCGTTCTGACCGCGTTTTCACCGCGGAAAAACTTCCCGAACATATGCTCCTGGTCTTTGTCGGCAATGCCTATGCCCTGGTCTTCAACTTCAATCTGGATAAACTTGGCCGTGCCTTCCTTGGCCTCTTTTACTCTCACAATTATCTCACTACCGCTGGGTGAATATCTAATGGCGTTATCAATGATATTTTGAATCGCCTGCTCCATTTTTTCCGCGTCAACCGAGAGCTTGGGCAAGGCGCGCTTTGGTGAATCAAGGGAAATTTTTATTCTTTTCTTAGAAGTTATCGCGTTCAATGAAGAGACCATCTTTCTTATCATATCCAATATTGATACCGGTTTTTTGTTGTAAATAAAACGGCCTTCTTCAATGCGGGAAACATTAAGCAAATCATTGATCAGCGTCACCATCCTATCATTTGATTCGTTAACTCTTTTTATATACTCTGTGGCTTCCTTGTTAATACGCCCCATGTCACCATGCAAAAGCATTTTTAAAGTCCACTTAATGGCCGACAAAGGGGTACGCAATTGATGGGCGGCAATAGAAATAAATTCATTCTTCATTCTGTCAATTTCTTTATCCCTGGTAATGTCATGCAATACCACCATCAAGCCGACAACTTCCTTTTCTACCGTTACCCGGGCAATTGATACCTGAAAAAATCCTTTGAGCGGTTTATCAAGGACCAATTCGTATTTTTTATCAGTCCATGCTATCTTGCGGCCCAGCACCTGGTAAAGCCGGTCCAGGTTAGGGAAACCCGGAATTTTATCAATGCTTTTATTGATAACCTGGCCCTCCTTTAACCCCAAAATTATTTCCGCGGCCGGATTGATCAAAGCGATCTTTTTCTCTTTATCAAACACGATCAAACCATCTGTTAGGCTAACTAAGGTTGCCCTGGTCTTGTCTTTTTCCTTGCGCAATTCCCCGGTCCTGGCTTCAACTTTATCCTCAAGGCTTTCGGTTAATTCTTTTAATTCCCCGGTTCTGGCCTCAATTTTCTCTTCCAGATGTTTTTTGTAATCCTCAGCTTCATCCTCTGATAATTCCAAACTATGGGTCATTTTATTGAACGCCGTGGCCAGCGCGCCTATTTCGTCCGCCTGCTTAACGTCAATTTGGTAATTAAGGTCCCCTTTGCCGATAATTTTTACTCCGGTCTCAATGCGCTTTATTGGGTTTAAAACCAATAGTTTTACTGTCCAATAGGATAAAAGCGTATCTCCGACCATAAGCACCAGCGCCAATATAAGCAAAAGATTTATTTGTTTTTCCAAAAAAACTTCGTATTTTTCCCTGGATAAAACAATTTGTACGTGTCCGAGTTCCCTTGTCCTGTCTGTCGCGCGGACATAATACGTAACCGGAGTCCTGTAAGTAAGGCAATCGCAATACCCAATAGCGCCGTCAGTCAGCTGGTCCGGCTCCTCGGCCACTCCCTTGGGATAATCAGCGGATAAATACTCGGCCACGACCTTGTCTTCATGATAAACCTTGATCTCTATGATCTGTGAATCCTGCTCGCCAATATGCACAATTGACGAATGAATTGAAGGGTAGTCCCAGGCCAGCAAGTCTTCTATGCAAAAATTAGCCAAGGACCGGGACAAGGAAGTTCCGTAAATATCCAATTGTTCCAATATGATCTCGCCGGTTTGTTTTACGGAAAAATAAGTGGAGATTGAAAGAAATAACAACACCACTCCGATCACGGAAATCAGCAGCTTAATCCGCAAACGATTGCGGTTTATCCATTCTCTAACCATAATAATAAATATTTATTTAAGTTTGTCCCACTCTTCCAGATTGTAAAACACGGGTCCATGAACATTGGCGATTGCTTCTTTGATGCCCAAATAATCCTGCCAATTAATCGCTACCCATTTATCGTATTTCTTTTCCACTGCTTTAACACCGTCTATATCGCTTGTATGCATATTAAGCAGGGCCGCCTTAACCTTGGCGAGCTCCTGAGGTGTAACTTTTTTGGTGTTAACGCAGAAAGGAAACTCCGGAACCGCCGGATGCTTATAAATTGACCTGATCTGTTGCTTATCCTGATTATATCCGTCAAATGTCGCTTCATTAATAAAGGCGGCTTCCATAGTGCCGGCGATTACCGCCTCGGCTGCCTTGTCATGGGAACCCAAAAATTCAAAAGGATTAAAATAATCGTATTTTTCTATGCCTTTGGACATCAAGTACGCCGTGGGCATTAAATTGCCCGAGGTTGAAGACTTGCTGGAACCGCAAACTGACTTCCCTTTTAAATCTTCAATTTTTTGATAACTTGAATCCTGCTTCACGGCAACATGCCCATAATACACCGGAGAGCCCGACTTTTGGGCGCAGGCAAAGGGCACAACCGCTCCCTCTGATATCCCATGGGCTTGCGCGGCTGTAACCGACGCCAAAAAAGCAAAACTAATGTCCCCATTAGCCACATCCCTGACTACGGCGGAATAGCCACCTACCGCGCCGCTGGTTGGATAAAGCCGCAGTTTTATATTCAGCCCGGTTTGTTCGCGCAGATATTTCTCTACGCCGGAAAATCTTTCCAGCATGGTTGATGGATTTTTTAAAGGAAGGATCCCCAAGTAATGCACTTTGTCCCCTGACGGCTCCACAACCGGTTTTGTCTCCACGGCTATATCGGCCGTTCTTTGGATCAACAGCCAAAAACCACCGACAATAAGGCACATTATGCCTACGCCGAGAACAATAATGATTAATTTTTTACTTGTAGCCATACTTTTGTAAATTATTTTTAATTATACTAATTATTAAGTAATTACAATTTTTTATTTGATCCTTTTTCTTTTTTTAATGACTTTATTGTTTCCACAAGCGAATTCATTGTCTTGCTCAGATCTTTAATCTCATCCCGGCTTTTTATTTCCGGGATTTCCACGTCCAAATTGCCCCGGGCGATCCTATCTCCTGCCTCTATTAACCTCTTTATTGAGCTTGAGAATGTATTTGCAAAACAATAACTAACAACAAGAATAATAAAAAGAAACGCGGTGATCATTAACAATAAAAAATTCTTTGTGCTGTCAACCGTATCATCCAAACTATCCTTGGTGCTTACAACCACGGCCGTGATCTCTTCTTCCGGCATATTGATAAGCACGTACCAATGTTTATCTTCCCAGTCAACTTTTTGGTAAGCGCTGATCCATTTTCTGCCGTTTTTGGTAAACTCCACAAATCCAGAATTTCCCACTAGACTATCTTTGTTTACCGGCGCCCCTTTATCTTCTTTAATATAGTACAATGACCCGTCAAGGGTTGGCTCAGAAATAACCACCGGAAAATCGCTTATTTTTCCTTCGGCGTTTTCATAATTCGCGTCAATCAACATGGCATAGCCGGCATAGCCATACTTAAAAGCTTGGATTGCATCCGTTATTGTACTTGACTTAAAATTAATTACGATCAAACCCAGTCTTTCACCTTCTACTTCAAGCGGAGTCATATATCTAATTGCCGGACTGTCGGTCCTCCTGGCAATGCTGATAGGAGACACATAATAATCATCAACAGCGGTTTGGTCAGGATCCATAGTATCAATAAACCATGATTTATCTCCCTTGTAGTCCTTAGCATCTTCCTCGCCAAGTGCCATGCCGTTTACAACAAACCCATTTTTATAAAAAATCCTTATCAGATCAATGTCTTTGGTTCTCTCATTATATATGCTTATAAAATAATCCTGCAATTTCTGCCATAAACCGCTTTTATCAGCCGGATAAAAACGCGCCGTCTGCTCACTTGTGTCCGCATTCGGATCGTTCCTGGTGTCCTCTAGCGTGCCGGTATTTTTTGTCTCCACCATTAAACCGGGTATGCCTGAGTGTTTGCTTATTAATTTTATATCATTCAGGTAAGTCTCCAACTGCGACTCAACCCGATTAGCCAGCATTTTCGCCTGATTTTCCATATTGCCCCTGGCCTGGGCGTTTAAAGTGTCTTCCAATATGTCGCTTATTTCTGTCCCGACATTTTTGGTTGTAGTTACGGAAGTATAGCCCACTATTATTACCGGTATAGCCGCTAAAAACAATAAAACAATGACTATTTTGAATGATATTTTCATAATAGCTAATTTTAATTATATATTCATATTATACCATATTCGCCTCTTTTCTCAAAAAAATAATACAAAAAAAATTACGTAATAATTACGTAATTTTTTCGCTAAAAAAATTCTACTTTTTTATCGTCCCCTCTCCTTTCGAAGGAGAGGGCTAGGGTGAGGTAGAAATAAGCTTCATTTCTATTGCGCTAATATTAAATATTTCCTGCCCAAAATAATACGTGCGCAATTCTTCCAGACTTAAAATATGCCTTTTCTTGCCATTCTCTATAATATAAATTTCCTCTCTCTCCTGCTCGCGAATCAAATCATTGTCTAAATATTTCCTTTCCTGATACTTTGCCAGCTCAACATCTGTAACATTGTAAATAATTTGACCGGTATATTTCTTAAGCTCATCCAGGCCGGTGATATATTTCTTTACTTTTCCAAAAATAATATATATTTTTTTATCATTTCCGCGAAGCAAAGTACCATCCTGGTACGGCTCGTGGCTAATACCCAGCACTTTAATTTCTTCCTGATAAGGATCATCTTGTTCTTGGTGCTTATCAATAATCAAACTTGCCCCCTGGCTTGACGAACCGCCGCTCCCCCCGGAATCATTAGACGGCGGCATAGGCTCGTCCGGCGGCCCTGGGTCTTCGCCTTGTCCCGGCAGCTCACTCGGGTTAGTGCTGATCTGCCCGATCAACTCCGAAGCGCTAACCGGGCAAGCAACAAACATTAACAAACTAAAAATTAATATAATTTTTTTCATTTATCTATATTTTAATTCGCATGTGCCGCATTCGTAGCGCGGCTTTTTGCGCTAGCAAAAATAACATTTATTCTGTTAATATCCCATAGCTTGAATTATAATAGCCGGTCAAAGTATAAGCAGGGACTTTCATTTGCACTAAGACAGTAACCTGTCGGCCCGGGTCAGTGACGTTTATGTCAATCCCGCTAATATCAGCTCCTAACGCCGGGTAAGCGTCGTTATCAGTAATCCCAAACCAAGAAGCGCCATTATCCGTGCTAAAACGCATATTGCCTCCGGCATCCAGTACATCCGGACCGCTCCAACTATTAAATTTCATTTTTAAGATTGTTTCATTAAGATTCCAAACCGTGATATCAAACTGCCATTCCCAGCCTTCCGTATAAGTATCATTAGCTTTAGCCGCGCCCTTGGTCATGGTTAAGGCATCCAGGCTAATCCCGCAAGGCAAAGTGTTAAAAACAGCGTCAGCGCTTATGTCGCTGTCATCTTCGGCAATGTTTTCCGCTGTTACGCGAAAATGATAAGCCGTATCGCATTCCAAACCGCTTAAATTAACTATAGTGGTAGTGTTTTCAGTAACCGCGACTACGGCAACGGTGTTTCCATAAGTATTATCCTGACCGTATTCAACCAAAGCACTGCCATTTGAGTTTACCTGGAATACGATATTGGCGCTGTCCGGGCCAATATCCTGGACTGGCTCATTGCCCGGCGT
>JAUVLY010000005.1 GCA_030600505.1 Candidatus Falkowiibacteriota bacterium | reverse complement strand
AATATTAAAATTCTTTTTTTCATGAATTTAGGACTCACACGTTCCAACAATTTTTTTAGCAGCATTAGTTAATATTATTTATTTTGAAGCGAGGCTGTTTGAGCGAAGCGAGTTCCGTAGCGAGAAAATAAATAATATTAGCTAATGCGTAAATTATTGATCTAGAGCCTTGACGTTAATATCTCTAATTGCTGGAACTCTTCCCTGGTTTTTTTCATAACGTAATCTAATCCTTTATCCAGATCAACCGGCCGGATTACACGTTCATCCTCCAACCAAGCTTGCTGCTCCTGGGTCAAATCAGCCACTACTTGCAGCTTGTGGGCGCGCCGGAATATAAGGCGGTATATTGGTGAATATAAACGCTTCTTTATTGACGCGGTATTGTCAATCTTACCTTCAAACAGACTGACTAAAAAAGCGACCCGAGTTAAAAGCGAGAAAATAATCGTTGCCAGTGCTCCGTAACTGGCCATTATACCCCAGGCAACCTGATAATTATTCTTTTTGTGCAGTTGCCAGGCCTTGAAGCCGCCAAAAAAAGCCAGTAGATATTTATCCAGATTACGGCCGCTGCCCATCCGGTAGATATTAATCCGACCGATTTTCTCGTGGTTCTTAAGCTCGGGACTTAATTTAGCGGTGATAATATCAAAGTCATAATTGATCATCCGCTTGGCTATTTCCAAAGTCGCGTCCTCAGCCGGACCTTTAACTGGCATAAAGGCAGGGGTAAAGACCACTATTTTACTTTTTTCATCCAAACGGGAACGAAAATCCTCAATTGTCTTTCTAATCCCATAGTTATAATCCACTTCTGGTTCCCAATCAAGCAGTTCTTTAGCCCGACTAATGTCCGGTTTTCTTTGCTGCGGGTCACCCAGTCTTTCCGGGATCTTGTCATAGGGGATCATTTCTATCTTGCTTTTCTCACCAATTATTCTATTAATATCCTCAGCCAAACTTAACATAGTCCGCTCGTCCGGGTTTCCCAGATTAATCGGGCCAATC
Organism: Candidatus Falkowiibacteriota bacterium; assembly: GCA_030600505.1. GTDB lineage: Bacteria > Patescibacteriota > Patescibacteriia > Patescibacteriales > UBA12075 > JAGLNE01. The sequence continues at coordinate 13,463 of JAUVLY010000005.1, read as the reverse complement.
CCGACCTTGTTTTGATCAACGGCCATTAATTTGTCAAAAGCATTAAGTAAATCAGTGATATACATAAAGCTCCTTGACTGTTGCCCATCGCCATGCACGGTTAAATTATCTCCGAGAAGTGCTTGTAAAATAAAATTAGACATTACCCGGCCGTCATTAAACATCATGTTCGGCCCATAAATATTAAATAGACGGGCGATTCGCACATCGACTTTATAAAGAAGATTGTAATCTTTGCTCATCGCTTCTGCCGACCGCTTGCCTTCGTCATAGCAGGCTCGCTTGCCCAAAGGATCAACATTACCAAAATAACTTTCCTTTTGCGGATGCTCCAGCGGGTCGCCATAGACCTCTGAAGTAGAAGTATGAAGCATCTTAGCGGAGTATTTGCGCGCCAAATCAAGCATATTAAGCGTGCCATTGACGCTGGTTTTAAGGGTTAAAACCGGATCAAACTGGTATTGCATGGGGCTGGCCGGACAAGCCAAATTATATATTTCATCAAGACAATCAAACTTTTGCTTAAGCGGATAGATTATATTGTGTTTTATTAAAGTAAAATTTTCGTTCTTAATAAAAGGCATGATATTCTCCTTTTTACCGGAAAAAAAAGAATCAACACAAATAACTTTATGCCCAAGACTCAAAAAATGTTCACATAAATTAGAGCCAATAAAACCCGCCCCACCGGTTATTAAAATAGTTTTCATAGTTATTCGCTTCGCGAACCCGCGCTACGAATGCGGGACATGCGAATACAAAAAAACCCTACTTTTAAAGTGTAGAATTATATTAAATATTATTATTATTATGCTGTTATTGTAGTTTAAAAAAAATATTTTGGCAACCTATTATGCCATAATTTTTATTTATTTTCAAATTTCAAAATAATAAAAAGGGTCAACGTATTTATATAAACGTTAGTCCTCTTATTTTCCAAAAAATATTATAAATTATGAGTTCCAAGTTACGAGTTATGAGTTATGAGTTATGTAAGCTTCATTTCCTTTTTATACCCCTCTAGCCATTCGGGCAATTCCACACTCGGTTCCCAACCGAGCAGCTCTTTGGCCTTGGAATTGTCTGCCAGCGTTTCAAAAGGTTCAATTCTCTTTTCGCCGTATGTAATTGGTCCGCCAATCATCTTTGCCAACTCGTTAACGCTATAATTTTTACCCCGGCCAATATTGATTGCCTCACCCTTGCCAACCTTATCACTCTCAGCCGCTAAAATATTAGCTCTTACCGCGTCAACTACGCTGGTAAAATCCCGCCTCTGTTTGCCATCGTTAGTGATTGTCATCGGATCACCTTTAAGCCGCTGACTGACAAATATCCCCATTACCAGGCAATACGCCCCCTCAGTTGCCTGTCGCGGACCATATATATTAAAATATCTAAGGCTTACAGTAGATAAATTATAAATTTCGCTAAACAAGCGACAATACAATTCACCGACATATTTTTGCAGGCCATAAGGCGAAAGTGGCTGGGCCGGCATATTTTCTTTAAGCGGCATTTTCTCCTGATTACCATAGGCCGAAGAAGAAGCTGAGTAAACCACCCGTTTAACTCCTGCGTCGCGGGCAGATACCAATATATTTAAAGTACCATTTAAATTAATATCATTGGCCGTAATCGGATCTTCAATTGAAGGCTGTACCCTGGGGAAAGCCGCAAAATGAAAAACATAATCCACGCCCTTGAACAAGGGTTTAATATCATCCAAATTGCGAATGTCCAGCTTATGAAAATCAGCTCGCTTATTAATATTTTCTTTTTTACCAAGAGACAAATTATCAATAATAATTACTTCGTCTCCGCGCTCGATTAGAGCATCTACCATGTTGGAGCCGATAAACCCGGCCCCGCCGGTTACTAAACATTTTGCCATAATATTTATAATTAAAATTAATATAAATAGGGTACAGTAAAAACACAAACCCCAAATTACAAACACCAAAAATCAAATAAACACCAAAAATCAAATTCAAAATTCAAAACTTTAATTAAGTTAATATTTGTTTTGTAACGATGTTTGAAATTTTGGTCATTTATATTTGAAATTTATTTGTTATTTGTTATTTGGTGCTTATTATATTACGAGTTACGTGTTAAAACATCCTCTCCATAAACCCCCTTTAATATATCCATATCCTTCTCACTCTCTACCAAATATTTAATATTCTTTTTCACGATCGAGTCCAGCATTCCAAGGCCCTTCTTGTCCCCCACCTGTTTCTCATACATTTCCCGAAAGGCCGCGAAGTCCTTGATAAAACAATGTCCGCCAAAGCCGCGCCCCGGTTTCATGCCCGGACTGGATGAGTGCACCGGCTGCCAGTGGGAGTCGCCCAGACGCGAATCAGCTGCCATAGCCTCGCCGACCCGGTCCCAGCTGCCGCCCATGTTTTCGATCATATCATGCATCATGTTCATAAATAATACTTTGATCGCCAATAAACAATTACCCCCATATTTAATAAATTCGGCTTCTTGGCTGTGGCAAATATGCTCAAAAGGCGCTTTGGGCAAAACATCTATTACTGCTCCGGCCTTAGCAATTAACTCATCGCTCATTTTTGTAATGCCTATTATATTCCTGGCCGGGTTAGCCGCGTCATACGCGGCTGTGGCTTCGCGCAAAAACTCGGGTGAATGCGTAACTGTTATACCGGGATTTTCTTTTTGAATTGACTGAGTTGTTCCGGGTAGTAGCGTGGATTTAATAACCGCAATACTGCTTGACCCCACTTTTTTTATTGCCTGACGGACAATGCTGTCGTCAAAACCTTCCAGAGTTGAAGGGGTTGGCACGGCGATAAATACTATATCGCAATCTTTAATTTTATCGCCATTTTGTTTATATGGCTCTTCTAGACCGTAACGGACAACTTTATGTCCGCGCTTTTCAAAATCATCAGCATAATGCTTGCCGATCCAGCCTTGGCCGATAAAGCCAATTAAAACATCACTTTTTGACATGGGTTTTACAAAACGAAACATTAACTCTTTTAAAAAGAATTTATGTTCATATTTTAATTTATTATTAAGTTGTTCTTAACCGTTTTCGTTCAATAAAATAAATAAAACTAAGTTATTAACTTAGTTTCATCATTTTATGATTTAACAATATTATTATCTAATATTAAGCCCGAAAAGTCAACCTTGGTTTTACTACACACTACCAGTTAATGTTAATATAAATTAGGTGCAGTAAAAACACAAATCCTAAATAACAAGCACCAAAAAACAAATAAGCACCAAAAAACAAATTCAAAATTTAAAACTCTAATTAAGTCAATAATTGTTTTGTAATGATGTTTGAAATTTTGGTCATTGATATTTGAAATTTATTTGTTATTTGGGATTTGATGCTTAAATTTTGTTTTAAAAAAAATGTACTCATTTCATACCAATATTAACAACCACTACCTATCAGATACTTGCCTAAAACCCCGCCAATGCGCTAACATATAGTTATGGCAGAAAAAAACCAAAAAAACATATTCCTCCTCTGCACCCAAGCTGACATCGGCGGAGTTCAGATATTTGTCCGCGACCTGGCTAGAGACTTGAACAGCCGCGGTATTTTGGTTACGGTTGGCTTTGGCCCTAAGGGCGACTATCTTGCTAATGAACTGCGTAAATTAAATATCCCCTATGTCCGCTTTCAAAATCTTAAACGCTCACACAATCCCCTGACTAATCTGTCCTTTATTTCTGAATTTAAACATTTTTTAAATAAAAACAATTTCACCACTATCCATATCAACAGCTCTAATGCCCTAACAGCGGCAATGGCAGCTAAAAAATGTAAATCTAAACCACAAACAATATTTACCGTGCATGGTCTGTCTCTTTTGGATGAAAACTATAAAAAGGCCAATCGACTTAAAGCTTTCTATCTTTTTTATTTTAAATTTTTTCTAAAATTTGTAGATAAGCTTGTTTTTATTAGTAAAGAAAACCAAGAGCAGGCTAAAAATCTAAAACTAAGCCAGGAAAACCATATAATATACAATGGGCTTGAGCCTAAGGACATCGGTATGCTCGGCCATCACGAAGCGCAAGCCCAACTATCCAGCGTGGCTAATCCTAAATTGCATTTAAACTGGATTGACTCTTTTTCTATCGGGTCGGTTGGACGGCTTAGTTATCAAAAAAATTATGACTTTTTAATAAACATCTTCCCGAAAATTCTGCGCATTATCCCCAACGCCAAATTGATAATTATTGGCGAAGGCGAAGACCGGGCTAAACTCGAAGGGGTGATAAAAACCAAAAAGCTGGAAAAATCAATTTTCCTTACCGGTAATATTATAAATACCGCCAAATATCTGCCGGCCTTTGACCTTTTTATTCTCCCCTCCCGCTACGAAGGCCTGCCCCTTACGCTGATTGAAGCTCTTTTTGCCGGCCTACCTATGCTGGTTACCAAAGTCGGGGGTAACGCGGAAATTCTCAATGATTCGGTTGACCAAATGTATAAGCTAAACGATGAGGATGATTTTCTTAAAAAATTCAAGAATCTGGCCGAACACAAGATGCACCGCGATTATCTTAGCGAGCAAAATAAAAAATACTCAAGCGCTTTTCTTCTTAGTAAGATGGTTGATCGGTATTTGGAGTTGTATAAATAATTTAGAAAGCAGAAAACAGATAGCAGAAAACAGAAAAAACGTCCCAAGTATTTGGAACGTTTTTTTTGTTACGAGTTATGAGTTATGAGTTATGAGTTACTGCCCTAAACTATCAATAAACTCCTGCGCGTAGCCGGCGTTGCCCGGATCCAGCTCAATTACTTTTTCCCCGGTAACGCGAGCCTCATTTATCCGGCCAACTTGCGCATATAGCTTGGCCAGGTTTATCCAATTCTCCACATTATTCTTTTCCAGCTGTCCGGTCAAGGCTTCGTAAATATAAATTACTTTTTGCCAATCTTCCTTCACAATATAATGGTTGGCCACGGTTTTGGCAAAACCGCTGGGCGCCAACTCATAGGCACCGCGGCCGTTTCTTATGCTTAAACATTTATCAATATACTCAAAGGCTTCTTCGGTGCGTTCAAAATAATGAAGGGTTTTGCCCAGATGGCAAAAGGCCGGTTCATAATCCAGGTTTAACCCGGCCGCGATTTTCAAAGTATCAATTGCCCCGTCCTTGTCGTTGCGGTTTATCTGGATTTGCGCCTTTTGGAAATAAACCGGGGTCCGGCCCGGAGTAGCGGCAATGGACGCGTCAATCGCGGTAATTGCCTGGTCTGAATAAAAAAAGAATTTATCCGTATCAGAGCGGTAGTGGATAGCCGCCGTGTTATAGAGCTGGGCCAGGAGCATCTGGTTCAAACTATCCTTTGGGTTATATTCTACATTTATTTTTGCCTGCTCAATATTAAAATCCAGGATCTTTTGCGCCTCTTCCGCGCTTACTTTGCTCAAAAAGCCCGGTCCGCCGGCCAGCAAACGGTTCATGCTGGTGCGGCTGTCCCGATCCAACACTGTATTAAGCCCCAGCGCCCGCTCGTACTCGGTAAATGTCATGGCCACTTGGCCGCCGGCCCAGGCCCGCTGCCCGTCAATTGTGGCAATCAGCATCTTAAGCGGCTTAACATTGTATTGGTAGAGAATAGTAAGCAGGACCAAACCAACTGCGGCCAAAGCATAGATCTCCTTATTAACAAACGGCTCATCGCTTGGACGCTCAAACTCTTCACTTTCAACCTCAACCAGCCAATAAACATAGCCCAAGGTCATCATAAAAGCCATATAGGTAACAAAAGAATCAAACACGGCCAGATTCTGCACAAAATACGCGGTCATGAGCGCCGAGATTATTACAAATTCATTTACCCCGATCTTTTTCGCCCGATAACCTTTTATCAAATAATAAGTAAGGGCAAGCAAAACCGACAAATATGTGAGTAAGCCAAGGCCGCCGGTAGTTGAGGCAATATCAATGACATTATTATGCGCCCGGTCAAAATAGGTCTCGCCGCGGGCATGGTCGTAAAAAGTCGGGCTAAAATGCTGGTCAAAAGTGATCGCGTAATTGCCGTGCCCGGTCCCCAAAAACGGATGATTGGGAAAATCTTTTATTGCCGCCCGCCAGGAAACCAGCCGGGTCTGGAAGGTGTTTTTATCTACGTTAATTTCCCTGACCAAACCTTTAATAAAGACGCTGTTTTGGGTGAAAATATTGTCCCGATCAATAATAAAAGTATAAGTAAAAAATGAAGTCGCCAATATAAAAATCGTTAAAGTCGCTATTTTTATTTTTTTGTTTTTTGAGAGCACGCCGTAGAGGAAAGTGAGGGCCACAATACTCGCGCCCATACCCACCCAGGCGCCGGAAGTATTAGCCATCTTAAAGCCGGGAATCATCAAAAGTAAGGGCACAATATAAACGAGGCGCAAGACTTTGTTTGGTTCGCGGAAAAAAAGGATCAAAGCAAAGAACATATTCATCAACAAATAACCGCTAACATAAGCCGAATTTCCAATGGTCGCGTAATTATGCCCGCCACTCATGCTGGCGGCGTTTAAGGAAATAAAAACCGCGAACACGGTAGAGATTATAAAAAATATCTTCCAATCGGTCTTGGTCCGCATTACCGTAATAATTATGAAGTAGAAAATAAGGAAATGAAGGATATGAAAAGCACCCAACATCCGCTCCACATCGCCCCAAAAAGACAGGTTAAAGTCAACGCCGGTAATACCGGATAGGATCATTATAAAGAAAAAAGCGCAAAGCCCAAACCAAACATAATGCTTTTTTGGCCGATACTGCGGATATTTGATTATAAACGCTACCCAAATAATAAACAATACTTCCATCAGGATATTAAACGAAATCTGCTTGGAGGTAATAAACGGGAATAATAAATTCTTAAATACGAAAAATATTATGATCAAAGAAGCATAACAACCGTATTTTAGAATGTTTAGATAAGTGTTTTGTGACATATGAAATTTCTACCTCGCTTTAGCGAGGGTTCGTGAGGCTTTAGCCTCTTGTTTATAAAACTATTTAACAGTCTGTACATTATATCAAACCTAATTTTAGTGTCAAACCTGATAATTTTGTTTGGGCCGGGCGTCCCCGCCCGCGAATTTAGAAGCTTTTAACGTCGCGGGCCAGGAGGCCTAGCTCCAACGTATATGAATTACAAATTTTCAAAATCACTATTACTAATACCAAGCCCAAGTGTCCGCATTATGCTAAAAGCGTCAGCCGGTCTACCTAAAAAATACCGCTTATTATCCGCTGGGTTAACATACCAGGCCTCGCCGTTATTCTCTACTTGCAAAAATATTTTCCCGTATTGATCATTGGTAAAATTTTGATCAAATATCATTGTACCCGCACCCAGCGGATCATAACCACCGGTTACTTCCGCGTTATCATTAAAGCCATCACCATCGCTATCGGCCTGGTTTTTGTCGGTCCCAATCGCGTCTTCAAACATATCCGAGAGCCCATCAGAGTCCGTGTCCGGCCCACTTAGCGCAGCCATACCGATGGGGACCAAAGACAAATTTTCATTGGTAATGCCAATACCTTCACCGCGCATGACCGAAAACGCGTCATCCGGACGCCCCAGATAATGCCTGGTTTCTGTATTCGGATTTATATAATAAGCTTCGCCGTTTTGCTCTACTGTCAGGATTATCTTGCCTCTAAGCTGCTGGTACATTGCCTGGTTGGATATAATGGCCTGGTTTGTGGGGCTTAGTTCCGTCACCTCTTCCGTTGCTTCTTCTGTTTCTTCCAACGGTGTTTCTATTGGTGTTTCCGGCTCTCCTGTACCCGTACCGACAGTGAAGCTTAAAGGAACAGACTCTACCTTATGGCCGGCATTATTTTCACTCACCATGTAATAATCATAAGTATTGCCGGTTAGGCCGGTCAAAATTACTTCATGCTCACTTGTCAGGTCACTTGATTTTTTGGCGGTATAATCCACCGTGCCTTTAAGGCGATAATATACTTCCTCATTAGCCAAAAGGCTGGTGTCCCAGCTTACAGTGGCTTGCCCGGTCTGTGTTACTACCCGCGGACCGCTGGTTATTTTGATGCTATCGTTAGTCGGCATGGTGAAATTTAAATCAAGCTTTTCCCGTTCCTGTGTGCCAAGACTGGCAAAAATACGCCAGTCATACCACATATCCGGTTCCAGACCGGTTACATCCCGGGTGTGGATCAGAGTGTCCGTGCTTCCACCGGTTTCCACCCAGCCGGTAAACAGCTTTTTTTTGTAATCGGCATTAGCCGTTGCTTTTTTGCTGGTCTGCCAATACAAACGCACCGAGCTGGAGCTGTAAAATTCAGCGTTTACATTTGTTATTTCAAAGGCGTCCCGGGCCGCGGCATTGCCATAAACATAAACAGTATGGGAAACCGAATTGTTTGCCTTATCAGTGTCCCTTAAGCGGTCACCGGTATTAATCCTAAAGTTTAAATTCCGCTCGCCCGCGTTATTAAAAAACACTCCGGTATAAGCATAAGTAAATTCTTTACTTGGCAGCAGCGGGGACGCGAACGAGGGGTAGCCGCTGGCGCTAAAGCCCTCAATATCAAAGTCATCAAAAGTATAATTAACTTCCTGCTCAATTATGGGGAAAACCGATATATCCGCATCATAGCGGAAGCCGGCATCGCTTACCAAAGTGACTGAGCCGGTATTAACCACCGTGATGGTGATCGTTACTTCCTCATTCGTAACCGGGCTTGTGTTGCTTAGCTCTATCTTAGTAATGCCAATATCAATTGCCGTGGGCGAAACAATGGTTTTGGAAACAGTCAACTCGTTATTATCTTCATTGCTTTCTGAGAGCTGATCACCATTATCAATGGAAAAATGCAGACTTTTAGTGCCTTCGGTATTAAATTTACCGCGATAAACATGCTCAAATTCTTCTCCAGACAATACCGGATTGTCAGAACTAATTTCCGGCACGATTTCTTCTATTAAAATAAAATCGTCAAAACTGTAGCTGTAAGAACTTAGCCCGATAGAAGTCCTAAATTTGGCATAGCCTGAGTTCTCGGCGGTCACGGTGACTACACACTCTTGCCCGGCGGCCGGGTTTTCCGGAAATACATCGATTGATTTGATTGACACATCATATTGCTCTACCACGGTGATTTGAACATAATTGGTGTTGTTTGACTCCCGCCATTCATCCAGATTATCATTCTTATCCACCGTAAAGCTGACATTCTTCTTGCCAATAGAATAAAACCAACCTTCTATTGTATAGTTAACGGATTTGGTCGGCTCTAGGGGAGCATCCACGGTGACATTTGGCATTACCAAGCGCGTCTGGTCAAAGCCGTAAAAATTAACATCAATTGAATCAAGCCCGGTATTATCAAGCAAAGTTTCATCGCCGTTATTAAGGACTTTAACGGTAATAACTACCGGCTCGTTAAAGGCCGGCGCGTTTGGCGCCACATTTATCTCAGCCACCTGCAGGTCTTTAATGGCCAAAGCCGGTTCAACGCTAAATAATAAGCCCGCGCCCAGCAAAATAAAGGTAAAAACAAATAATTTTAAAATTTTCATATTTTTTTTATATGTATACATTAAAATATACATTATAATATATATTAAAATGTATATTTTAATTATACCATAAAAAAATCCTTCCGTTTTTGGAAGGATAAATAAAATGAGCCACAACGCTTATAGCATTGTGGCCCTGATTTTAACATAATTGTATCAGCTGTTGTGGCTGATACAGAAAAGACAGAACGGATGAATCTCTTTTGATTCAAAATTCTTTAAGGCTGTCTCGGCCTCATTGCCCAGGGGCATTCTTTTCAGTCCCATATAAGAATATCCTCTAATTTTCCAGCACTCGTCAGACAAAGAATCAACCAAAATTTCTTTAAATTTTAAATCACTCAAGTCGGCCATAAATTTGATCGCGGCCCGACGGCATTCAATATCATGATCAATTTTTACGATTTTGATCAACGATTCATCAACTTCATCATCTCTTGAGAGTGTATGGTGCAAAACATGTATTGCCGTGTCTTTATGATTCTTGTCATTGCTAGTAAGCCAACTTTTATATTTTTCAAAACCGTTTACCATTTGCGATCACCTCCTATTTAATACATGCCTTAATGGCCTGAATCGTTTCCTTGATCCTGTAAAGTCTGGCGCCTACAAATGGAGCGCTAAACCCTTCCGCCTTCATAGCACACTGAAGTTCTTCAATAAAGATACCTTTCCCTTTTTTCATTTCCTCTCGTGTTCTGCCTGTTATAACAGAGACAGCGCACGAAGGCGAGTAATCAATACCCATAATCAAACGAATATTGCATCCATTCTCTTTGAAAAACTTCATTTGGTTAACTACGCCTTGTGACACTTCTCGGCAGACTTTACGATTTTTTTGGTTGTCATATTGTGGCTTACCACAGGGTTTACGATAAAAACCATCAAAAATCAATTCCGGACAAGGCATTTGAATGATGTTAATGTTCTTTTCCATAAAAAGCTTAATGACAGGATTGACAATTGCAGGGTAAACCCGGACGATTGTTGTAGCCCTAATGCCTTGCGCAAGCATGCAAAAAGGCACGTACACATATTCTCGACTCCTTTTCATTGAATTTCCTCCTTTGTCTGAGTTATAACTCCTTGGTTTCAATGTCCTTATTATATTTTAATATCATAGCCGTAAAAACACCGCATCCTTCTTTTTCTTTATCTGAAAATGTGCCGTCAAAAATACATCCGCAACCGCAAGAAGGGCTGCCTTTTTTCAAAATTGCTTTTTTAATATTTTTGCCCTTTACTAACTCATTCATGACAATTTTAGCTCCATTTAAATAACTGTCGGTATAATCATTTCCATCTTTGCCTTTTACTTTTGCTTTGCCATTAATAACATCAAAACCATCTCCGCCTACAATTTCACAAGCAGAACGGGGAGTTTTTTCTCCTGCCACTATTTCCGGACAAATAGGAATTGCCTGGCCTTTTAAAAATTCTTTTATTGCTTCTTCTTTTGGTTTTCCTTTGCCATTAAACCGGCAAGGTATGCCTAGAAGGCAAGCGCTAATAACTGTGTTATACATATATTAATTCAAAAATAAATAAAGTTAGTCGAGGGGTGATAATCAGCCCCTCGACATATCCAGTTTTAACATTTTAAAACCGGATCGTGTTTGCTGATCAGGTCAGCGGTTTTTTTTAAATACCCTGCGATCTCCTCCTTGTTTGCCGGCGAAAATGAATCTGCCCACATACATATCGGCTCCTGTTTGGGAATGTATACTCCCAGTTCATGCAGAGTTTGATTTACTTGCTCTTTATCGGTAAGAAAATCGTACAACGGGGATAAATATACCAATTTGTTTTGTATAAAAACATCCTTTACAAAATTCATAAAAACATCGGTTTGTTCGGGATATTCTTGCTGGCGGTTAGCATGACCGTCCAAAACAAATTTAATACCAAGCTCTCTGGCATAACGGGCCGCAGAAAAATTCATAATCAACTTGCAAGCAACGCAAATTAAAAGCGTTGAATATTTGTGTTTTGTGAAATCGTTCTCGATTTCCTGCATGCCCGCAGCCCGCATCATTTGGCTTACCCGCTTGGTTTCGAAAATAATTTCAGTTCCTGAAAATAAATCAACTAAAAGATTGGCTTGTCGCTTGGTGCCGTCAACTCTGCTTAGTAAACCGTTGTCAATAAATAATAAATGGAGCTGGCTGTCCGGAAAAGCCTTGCAAAATGCCGCTGACACGGCACTGCTATCCCGACCTCCGGAAAACATAACAATCGCCCTACCATCAAAACTTTCTGAGCAATTTCCAATGCTTTCTTTGATTAAAGCAACCGCCTCTCTGGCCTTCTTCTTCTCTGACCTTTGCATGATAATACCTCCTATTTGTATTCTTTTTTAAAAGATTAATTCCAATTTTCAATATGCCGATATAATAATCTAACACTTTTTGACAAGAATGTCAAGGAATTTTTACAGGAATTTTTATTTTTTATTTTACTTGTTTAATCCCAATATAATTTATGATATAATATAAACAGATAGATATTAAAGACAATTCTTCTGAAATAGGGATAAGTCTCTTATAAGCGAAAGTCGGCTTCATGCCGTGCTTCTGATTTAGTTCAGAACTAGCTATAAGGGGCTTATTTTATTTACATCAAATTTATTTTTAAAACTTCTTTAATTATAGCATAAAATCTAAGTTGTTCATGAATCGTCTAAAAAATTTAACGCAATTTTAAAAAATATGTTATAATATTGACATAGCTAACAAACTAATATAAAATCAAAAGAATTGCAGACGCTTATGGATAAAAAAACAATCAACAAAATAAATAAATACCGAAACATGAATGAGGCTGAGCGTCAAAAGTTTTTTAATTCTTTTGAAGAAAAGATGATATACAGGACCACTAAGACAGAGAATCCATCTTTAACTATTAAAGTTGTCAGGCAGGTTCTGGGCAAACTCAAAAAGAGTCATGCCTAAAAAAATTGGAGAAACAAAATATTACGAAACTTCATTTGGCATAATTCCAAGATCAAAATTAATCCCTTTGGAAATTGAAGGAATAAAAAAGGCATGGGATTATCTTTTAAAAGAAAGAAAGAGCGGGATTATTAAATTAGAAGCTGGTTTTGTTAAAAAACTCCACAAAATTGGTTACGGATGGATATTTCCTGAACATGGCGGAAAGTTCAGAAAAGAAGATGTAAAAGTCTCGGACCATAACCCGCCAAAAGGATATCTGATACCGCAGTTAATGGAAAATTTGATGAAGGATATTCAGGAAAGAATAAAGCATTTACCTGATTTGAATGATAATATATTTTTAGATAGATTAATAGAATTGTTGGCTTATTCCCATCACAAATTTTTATGGATTCATCCCTTTTTTGATTACAATGGCAGAATAGGAAGATTGCTGATTAACATGATTTTATTAAATCTTGATTTACCCCCGGTTGACCTTAAAATTGAGTCAGAATTAAATAGAAAAAAATATATTAAAGCGCTCCAGTTCGCGGATAACGGCAATTATGAAAAAATTGAAAAATTAATTAAAAAATCTTTTTTAGAAGCAATTAACTAAAATACAAATTTTTTTATAAAAAGAACGGCTAAATCAACAAAAATAGCCGTTCTTTTATTTTGTAACATTCGCATACTTGCCCTTCCGTAGCTTTAGCGTAGGAGGTTGCCCCATGTGCCTGTCCTGAGCTTGTCGAAGGGTAGTGGGGGCCGAGCGAAGCGAGCCACAAATCATTCGCATGTGCCCCATTCGTAGCGGGGGCCGAGCGAAGCGAGCCACAAATCATTCGCATGTGCCCCATTCGTAGTGGGGGCCGAGCGAAGCGAGCCACATATCATTCGCATGCTTGCCCGCCGAAGCTTTAGCGTAGGAGGGTGCCCCATTCGTAGTGGGGGCC
>JAUVLY010000013.1 GCA_030600505.1 Candidatus Falkowiibacteriota bacterium | reverse complement strand
TGAAAAGAATGTTTGCTAGGTAAATTTATTTTTAGAATTTTTTATGTCAAAAGCTATAAAAATAAGAATCTTCGGAAGGGTGCAGGGTGTATGCTTTCGCGAGAATACTAAGAAGAAGGCTGAGGGGCTAGGCTTATCGGGCTTTGTGCGCAACGAGAGTGATGGCTCGGTGTACGTTGAAGCAGAGGGAGAAGAGGTAGATTTAGAGAAGCTAACAGAGTGGTGCCACCAGGGACCTAAATTCGCGCAAGTTGAGCGGGTTGAGGAAGAATACTCAGATAAATTACTAAACTATAAAGATTTTTGTATTAAGTTTTAGATCTGCTGTTATTAAAAAACAAAAAACCGGTTAATAACCGATTTTTTTGTTTAAAAAAATATTTTAAGATTTTTTGATCTTAATTATGGTTTTAAGGCATTTAGTGCAGGCCGTGACTTTTTTGCCGTCAATTTTTTTGGTTTGCAAATTAATATGCTGGCGCCTTATGGTTTTTATATTTGAGTGGGAACGAGCAATACCCTTAGTAGAAGTTCGTCCGCAAAGATCGCATTTTTTAGACATTTTTTAGAAAACAGAAAATAGTAAACAGTAAACAGATTCTTCTACCCACTGCTATAAGTCTGTTGATTTATAGATTAATACAAAGTTAATGCTAACATGTTTTGATTATTAAATCAAGCTGTGTTATAGTATGGTTAAATTGTAAGAATTTCAATTAATAATCAGATTGCATTATGCGGATAAATGATTTCCTGTTGTCTGCTTTCTGTTGTCTGTCGTCTTATAAATGGAATTACAAATAATTATATTTCAAATCATTGTTTTGATATTTTCCGCGATCATCCATGAGTATATGCATGGTTGGATGGCGGATTATTTGGGTGATACAACCGCCAAGGATTCTGGCAGGTTAACCCTTAATCCTTTGCCGCACATCGATCCTTTTGGCTCTATCCTGGTGCCGGCAATCCTGGTTTTGACTAACGCTGGTTTTGTGTTTGGTTGGGCCAAGCCGGTTCCTTATAATCCATATAATCTGCGCGACAAAAAATACGGCAGCGCCAAGGTGGCGGCGGCCGGGCCTTTGGCTAATTTGATTACTGCTTTATTTTTTGGTCTAATCCTTAGATTTTTCCCAATGCCTAATATGACACTAGCGATTCTGCTTTCAATTATCGTGCAAATTAATCTTTTATTAATGATATTTAATTTGGTACCGATTCCGCCCTTAGACGGCTCCAAAGTGATTATGCCGTTTCTGCCCTACACTGTACAGCAAAAGTTTGCCCAGCTGGAGCGCTACGGCATGATCCTGGTTATACTATTTATAATGGTTGGTTTTTCTATTATTATACCGGTTATTAACTTTTTATTTAGATTGATTGTCGGAATATAGTGTTATTTTTGCTAGCGCAAAAAGCCGCAACCACGAATGCGGCACATGCGAATAAATATATAGAAAATTATCTAATATTAAACAAAAATATTGTTAGGTGCTGTGTGCTATATGTTACGAGTACAAATCGCTTGACTTATTGGTAAGAATTTGATAAATTAAAAAAGCAATTAATAGTTAAATTGATCCCGTTTAACGGGGTTATTTTTGGTTATCGCCCTTGGCGAGCCCCCAGACGCGAATGGGGCACACACGAATAAGTGTTATCGCATTCGCATTATATTTTAATTATGCCGACAACGAATCAATTAGTCCGAAAGGGCAGAAAACAAACCAAAACCAAGAGTAAATTCCCGGCTCTGCAAACTACTTTGGACACTTTGCACCGGAAACGGACCGACCTAAAACGGGGCGCGCCTTTTAAGCGCGGTGTTTGTTTAAAGGTGACCACCACCACACCAAAGAAGCCTAACTCGGCACTGCGAAAGATTGCCCGTGTCCGGCTAAGCAATGGTATGGAGGTAACCGCTTATATCCCGGGAATGGGACATAATTTACAAGAACATTCAATCGTATTGGTAAAAGGTGGACGAACCAAAGACTTGCCGGGTGTCCGTTATAAAGTTATTCGCGGTGTCTATGACGCTCAGGGTGTGGAAGGCCGCAAACAATCGCGCAGTCTTTATGGTGCTAAATTAGAGAAGAAGAAAAAGTAGTTACGAATTACGAATTATTACAAATTTACGAATGTTATTATTCGTAATTAGTAAATTTGTTATTATTCGTAATTAGTAAATTTGTATTTTATTTGTAATTAGTAACAAAATGCGTGGAAAACAAGCAGTAAAAAGAAAGATAATCGGGGATATTAAGTATAATGATACTGATATTGCCAAATTCATAAATTATTTAATGGAAAAAGGGAAGAAAAGCGTTGCCCAGAAGGTTGTTTATGGTGCTTTTGATATTATAAAAGAAAAGACCAAGCAAGATCCGCGGCATATTTTTAATAAAGGTTTAAAAAAGATCATGCCCCTTCTGGAGGTGCGGGGACGTCGGATCGGCGGCGCTAACTATCAAATACCATACCAGGTACGCGGAGATAGGCGTTTTGCCCTGGGCTGCCACTGGCTAATTGAGGCGGCTAAAGAGCGGAAAGGCGCACCGATGTCTATTAAGCTGGCCAGTGAGATAATGGCGGCAGCTGAAGGTGAGGGGGCAGCGGTGAAAAAGCGGGAAACCGTGCAGAAACAGGCCGAGGCCAATAAAGCTTTCGCGCATTTCGCGAGGTAAAATACTAAATAACAAATTCCAAATTACAAATAAATTACAAAAAACAATGACCAAAATTCAAAATAATTTCGGTTTCGGTCATTGGAAATTGGATTTTTTAATTTATTTGGTGCTTGGTGCTTGTGATTTAGTGTTTAGTCAATTTGACAGTTGAGTTTTTATGAAAAGCTATTTTACAAATAAAAGAGGCTCAGGATTGATTGGCATATTGGTAGTAGTTTTCATTATGGCTGCCCTTGTTTACGGGGGCGTGTTTTTTTCTAAGAACACTAATAATAACGAATTAGAAACGAATAAGACGAATATTAATTCGCCGGTTGATGCGATTAATACTTTAAATAAGGCGAAAGAGGATATTAGTGAGATTAATGAGAAAACAGAAAGCAGAAAACAGAAAGCAGAAGATATAATTAATGAAGTTGATGGAGAAGAAGTGCCGGAAAGTGATTTTGATGAATATATAATTACTGTTAGTAATATAAAAGCTGGGGATAATATAGTTAGTCCGGTAACGATTGAAGGGGACGCGGTAGCATTCGAAAATTCAGTAATAGTTGAGCTTCGGAACCAGGCGCACGAAACAATGGTAAAGGAATATGTAACCACCAAGGCCCCGGACGTTGGCCAGAGCGGTGCATTTAAAATTACACTAAGTTTTGACTTTAGCAGCACCAAGGAAGGCTATGTCGCGGTTTACGAAGAGAGCGCCAAGGACGGCTCGGAAGTAAATCTAGTTGAGATACCAATAACTTATAATAAAGATAAACAAATAGAATAATATTAGAATAACCCAATTATCAGTAACCCAGTGACCCAATGAATTATCAATTGACTAATTAGCTAATTGAAAATTCATTGAAAATTGATAATTAATAATATGGCAAGGGAATATACATTAGAAAAAACCAGAAATATAGGTATTATGGCGCACATTGACGCTGGGAAAACTACGTTTACCGAGCGGGTGCTTTTTTATACCGGTAAAAAGCATAAAATGGGTGAGACTCATGACGGCGACGCGGATATGGATTGGATGGAGCAGGAAAAAGAGCGCGGTATTACTATTACCTCAGCCGCGACCACTTGCTTCTGGGATGATAACCGGATAAATATTATTGATACTCCGGGCCATGTGGACTTTACCGTCGAAGTTGAACGTAGTTTGCGCGTCCTGGACGGCGCGGTTGCCGTGTTTGACGGCGCGGCCGGGGTTGAGCCCCAGAGTGAAACGGTTTGGCGCCAGGCTGACAAATACCAGGTTCCGCGTCTTTGTTTTATAAACAAAATGGATAAAATGGGCGCGGATTTTTATATGTCCCTTGATTCAATTCGCGAACGCCTAAATCCCAAGGCAGTTGCTTTTCATCTGCCAATCGGCGCTGAGGACAAAATGAGCGGAATTGTTGATTTGCTAACAGAAAAGGCCTATAAGTTTGAAGGCAATTTTGGTGAAAATATTAAAGAAATAGACATTCCTGAAGACATGAAAGACAAAGTTAAAAAATTTCGGGCCGAAATGATCGAGCGAATTGTGGAAAACGATGAGGGCGTTATGGAAAAATACTTAAACGGTGAAGATATAAGTGTTGATGAGCTTAAAATGGCGGCTCGCAAAGGCGTGATCGCTAATGAAATATTCCCTGTTCTAGCCGGTACAGCACTTCAGAACATTGGCGTACAGCCGGTCCTGGACGCAGTAGTGGATTTTCTACCTTCACCTTTGGATGTAGAAGCCATTGAAGCCATGGATCCGGATGACGAGGAGAAAAAGATGGAAGTGAAGGCCGATGACAGCGCGCCTTTTGCCGGACTGGCCTTTAAGATTGCAACTGATCCTTATGTCGGGCGTTTAAGTTTTATCCGGATCTATCAGGGTATGCTTAAGTCCGGTTCATATGTTTATAACACTTCTACCGGCACAAAAGAGCGGATCGGACGCATCGTGCGGATGCATGCTAACCACCGTGAAGAAGTCAACGAAGTATATGCAGGTGATATAGCGGCGGTGATCGGGCTAAAAAATACCTCAACCGGTAATACCTTATGTGACGAAGACAAGCCCGTGCTACTTGAATCTATTGTTTTTCCTGAGCCGGTTATTAAGATCGCGGTAGAGCCAAAAACCAAAGCCGATCAGGAGAAAATGGGCATGGCCTTGCAAAAATTAGCCGAAGAAGACCCGACCTTTCGGGTAGAAACAGACGAAGAAACCAACCAGGTTCTTATCTCCGGCATGGGCGAATTGCATTTGGATATCATTGTGGACCGGATGAAGCGGGAATTTAAAGTAGAAGCCAATATCGGCAAACCGCAGGTTAGTTACCGCGAAACAATAAAAGAAAAATCAGAGGCAGAAGGTAAATATATCAAACAATCGGGCGGCCGCGGGCAATACGGCCATTGTTGGCTGCGGGTTGAGCCGCAAGAGGTGGGCGAGGGCAGCGAGTTTGTCAATGAAATTAAAGGGGGCTCGATCCCCAGAGAATATATTCCGGCAGTTGAAAAAGGCATCAAAGAGGCGCTTGAGCAAGGTGTATTGGCCGGCTATCCAATGGTGGATATTAAATCCACGGTTTATGACGGGTCTTATCATGAAGTTGATTCCAGTGAAATGGCTTTTAAAATGGCGGCTATTCTTGGCTTTAAAGAGGCTTGCCGCAAGGGCAAAGCAATTCTGCTTGAGCCGATCATGAAAGTAGAAGTAGTTACTCCGGAAGAATATATGGGTAATATTATGGGTGATCTGAATAGTAAAAGAGGACAGATCGGGCAGATGATTGACCGGGCCAATGCCAAGGTAATTGACGCGATGGTGCCCTTAGCTGAGATGTTTGGCTACGCGACCTCTCTTCGCTCTATGAGCCAGGGCCGATCCAGCTACACCATGGAATTTGACCATTACGCCGAAGTACCAAAAAGCGTGGCTGAAGACATTATTGGTGATGGTTCAAAGAAAGAGTAATCTTTATTGACTTATTGGCACATTTTTTGTAAAATACAAAAGTAAATACAAGAATAAAAATTGACAAAACCATGCAAAATCAATTAAAAAAAGCCATAAGTATTGCTAAAAAGACCGGTGACAGGCTAATTGTGTATGATTTAAGCCGGGGAGACAGCGCTTTTGTGGTTATGAGTCTGGATGAATATGAGAAATTAGTAACCGAAAAGAGTGAGGTGCGCGGCTTGACAGAAGATGAATTACTTGATAAAATAAATCGCGATATAGCGATTTGGAAAAGTGAGCAGGATATGGAATTATCTTTATCTAAAAAAGAGATTCCAAATGTGTTTGAAACCGTGCGAGACCGTAAATTTACCCCGATCAATGACATATTGGATGAAACCGATTTTATAACCGATGAAATGGACAATAATAAAGAGAAATATTTTGAAGAGGAAGAGAAAGAAGAGCCGCGAAGGAGTAATCACTGGCGCATTCCCAGAGACAGAAAAGAAGGGGCCGAAGAAATAATTGAAGAAGACACGCAATATTTAGAAAGTGTTTAATATAAAAAACAAAATAATAATTTACTAATTACAATACGGCTGGTTTCCCAAAGTATAGGGAAAAAAACCCTTTTTCAGGGGTCGTAAACAATTTAAAACATGGCAGAAAAATTTGAACGCACCAAGCCCCATGTCAATGTAGGAACCATTGGTCACGTGGACCACGGGAAGACTACTTTGACTGCCGCTATACTAAAGGTATTGGCTGCCAAGGGACTGAATGCTTCTCAAAAAAATGTAGATCAAATTGATGCCGCCCCTGAAGAAAAGGAGCGCGGTATCACTATTGCTACCGCCCACGTTGAGTATGAATCCGAGAATCGGCATTACGCTCACGTTGATTGCCCGGGCCACGCTGATTATGTCAAAAACATGATTACCGGTGCGGCGCAAATGGATGGCGCGGTTTTGGTAGTAGCTGCTACCGACGGGCCTATGCCCCAAACTCGCGAGCACATCCTTTTGGCCAGCCAAGTAGGTGTGAAAAACATTGTAGTATTCCTCAATAAAGTAGATATGGTTGAGGACAAAGAGCTGATTGATTTGGTAGAAGAAGAAATTCGCGATCTGCTCAAGAAGTATGAGTTTGACGGTGATAAGATTAAAATCATCCGCGGTTCGGCCTTAAAGGCACTGGAGAACCCGGAAGGTGATGATGCTAAACCGATCGAGGAGCTGATAAAAGCCCTGGATGAGTCTATTCCGGAGCCGGAGCGTGATACCGAAAAGCCGTATCTCATGCCGATTGAAGATGTTTTTTCGATTGAAGGACGCGGCACGGTAGTAACCGGCCGGATTGAGCGCGGCATCGTTAAAGTCGGCGAAGAAATTGAAATTATTGGGATTAAGGACACTCAAAAAACAACCGTAACCGGCATTGAAATGTTTAATAAACAGCTGGATGAAGGCCGGGCCGGTGATAATGCCGGAATCCTTTTGCGTGGTGTTAAGAAAGACGAAGTCGAACGCGGCCAAGTATTGGCCAAGCCGGGCACTGTTACCGGCCATACTGAGTTTGAATCCGAGATTTACGTGCTAAGCAAAGAGGAAGGCGGACGTCATAAACCGTTTTTCAAAGGTTATAAACCACAGTTTTATATCCGCACTACCGATGTAACCGGTGAAGTTGAATTGCCGGAAGGCACCGAGATGGTGATGCCTGGTGATACTGTTAATCTGAAGATTAAGCTTATTAGTCCGATTGCCCTGGAAGAAAAGCAACGTTTTGCTATTCGCGAAGGCGGACGGACAGTTGGCGCCGGTGTGATTATTAAAATCATAAAATAGATATATAAAGCCCCTCGAGAATTCGGGGGGTTTAGTTATAGTTATTTTTATTAATAGTTTGATTAATCATATAATAATTTTTGTACATGCCAGAGAAAAAAAACACGAGTGTTGCTGACGAAAAGCAAGCACCCGCGGATGAGTTTAAGCAAAAAATTCGTATTAAGATCAAGGCTTTTGACCACAAAATTATTGATCAATCCACCAGGACAATTATTGATACAGCCAAGAGGAGCGGGGCACAAATTTTTGGCCCAATTCCACTTCCTACCGAAAAGAAGAAATATACCACTAACCGGTCAACTTTTGTTCATAAAAATGCCCGCGATCAATATGAGATGCGAACCCACAAACGTTTAATTGACATTGTTGATCCTTCAGCTAAAACGATTGGAGATTTGACTAATCTTAGTTTACCGGCCGGAGTTGATGTGGAAATAAAAATGTAGATGGGGAGATACTTGCATATTTTAAATTATTAGTGTATAATCCAAATACTCTAAGATTGCCATTTTAATGTTTGGGCAACTCCCATGTTTATCCGGGAAAGTGTTTAAATGTGATATTGGCAACAAGAGAAAGGAAATCACGACAAAACAAGTAAAACTAGCGATTAATAAGCTATATTTTGGCTGGTTTCTGTTGTGAAACCAGTTTTATGTTTTCGCCCTTCGGGCGAGCCCCGCTACGAATGGGGCACATGCGAATATTGGTTTACATATTTATGCATATTGATTATCTAATCAATGAGTATTCGTAAATTTGTAAATGATTCGTAATTCGTAACTTAATGAAGTTTATTTTAGGGAAAAAAATTGAAATGACACAAGTGTGGCAAGGCGAGGACGTAGTGGCCGTGACCAAGGTTCAGGCTGGGCCTTGTCGGGTAACACAGGTAAAGAACAGTGAACAGGATGGCTACGAGGCAGTTCAGCTTGGTTTTGGCAAACGCCATCAGAAAAATATTAACAAGCCGCAGAAAGGCCATTTTAAGGGTCTTGATAATTTCCAGCATGTCAGAGAGTTTAGGGCCGAGCCTGGTGGATTAAAGCGGGGTGATACGATTGACGTTGGTACCTTTGCTTCTGGTGATAATGTCCAGGTAACCGCTAACAGTAAAGGGAAAGGATTCCAGGGGGTGGTAAGGCGGCATGGTTTTAAAGGAACTAAGAAAACCCATGGTAATAAAGATCAGCTGCGGATGCCCGGCTCAATCGGTGCTACCGGACCGGCTCATGTTTTTAAAGGCCAAAGAATGCCTGGCCGCATGGGGGGCGAACAAGCCACTACAAAAAATTTAAAAATAGTAGAAGTAAATATTAACGATAATACGATTTTGATCAGCGGAGCAGTTCCTGGAGCCAGAAATTCATTGGTTTTAATCGCTGGTGAAGGGGAGTTGAAAGTAAATGAAAAATTAATAATTAAAAATGAAGAATTAAAGAAAGAGAAAGGAAATGAAGTAAAAGAGAAGAAAGAAGATAGAAAAGTTGAAACTCCGGAAAAAGTTGATGAAAAGATTAAAGAAAATAAAGAAAAGAAGAAGTAAATATATGGCGATTAATGCAAAAGTTTATAATATAGGCGGGGAGAAGAAGACAGCTCTTAAATTGAATGAGAAAGTTTTTGGCATAGAAGCCAATGAGGCTTTGGTGCATCAGGCAATGGTAGCGCAGATGGCTAATGAGCGGCAGAATTTGGCTCATACCAAGAATCGGAGTGAGGTCCGCGGCGGTGGCCGAAAACCGTGGCGGCAAAAAGGAACCGGACGAGCTCGGGCCGGATCAAACCGTTCACCGATTTGGATGGGCGGTGGCGTAACTTTTGGGCCCAGGAGTGAACGTAATTACAAAAAGCAGATAAACAAGAAAATGAAGCAGAAAGCGCTGTTAATGGTACTTTCCGATAAAGCCATTAATAACAATTTGACTGTTATTGAGAGCCTTAGTATAAAAGAATTTAAAACTAAAACAATTGATAGTTTACTTAAAAAAATTGCCGGTAAAAAAGACGAAAAGAGAAGTGTGCTGATAATCAATGACAAAAAAGACGAAAAGACGAAATTTTCTTTTCGGAATTTGACTGGAGTTAAATATATTAATGTTGATAATCTGAATATTGTTGATTTACTGGCTAAGCGAGACACAATATTTAGTAAAGATTCAATTAAAATAATAGAAAAAAAATATAAATAATATATGGGTTTATTTGGCAAAAAAAAGAACGAAGAGAAAAAAGACTCGGCTAAAAAGAAAGCGGACATAGTTAAGGCAGAAAAAGAAATCAAATCAACTAGCCCTAAAGGGACTAGCATGAAAGACCTTTATCAGGAAAAAGCAAAGCCTGGCAAAACCAGCCAAAAAAAAGTTGAAGGAAAAGAAGCCAAAAAAGAAACTAAAAAGAAGGCAGGTAGCGGCCGGGCTTACCGGGTGCTTATCAAGCCATTGATCACGGAAAAGGCAGCTATTTTGAATACGGAGAGTAAGTATGTTTTTTCGGTAGCCACCAATGCCAATAAAATAGAAATTGCCGATGCGGTCGAAGAAGTTTATGGGATCAAGCCAATAGCGGTTAATATAATCAAAGTAAGCGGAAAAAAGGTCCGCTATGGCCGCACTTTTGGCAAGCGTAAGAACTGGAAGAAAGCGATTGTAGCTTTACCTAAGGGCAAAAGTATAAATATTTACGAAGGCGTTTAGCATATGGGAATTAAAAGAAAAAAACCAATAACACCGGGACTACGAGGAGCCAGTTTTGACGACTTTAAGGATATCACCAAAAAGAAACCGGAAAAGAGTTTAACCAAACCAAAAAAGAGAATTGGCGGTCGGAACAACCAAGGGCGGATAACAGTTCGGCATCGCGGCGGAGGCGCTAAACGCAGTATTCGTATTATAGATTATAAACGGGATAAATATGATGTACCGGCCAGGGTAGCCTCAATTGAGTATGACCCGAATCGGGGCGCCAGGATTGCCCTCCTTTATTATAAGGACGGCGAGAAACGCTATATTATCGCGCCGGTGGGTATGCGTGTGGGCGAAGAAATTGTTAGCTCAAAAGAAAAGCAAGAAATTAAACGCGGGAACGCAATGCCTATTAAATTTATTCCTGCCGGAATTGCCGTGTATAACGTAGAATTGGAGATTGGCCGCGGCGGGCGCGTAGCGCGTGGGGCCGGTAACGCTGTTTACGTAATGGGAGTTGAAGGAAAACAAGCCCAGATCAAAATGCCATCGGGTGAGATCAGACTAATTAAAAAAGAGTGCCAATGCAGCGTTGGACAAGCCAGTAATCCGGACAAAAGACACATTAAGCTTGGCAGCGCGGGGCGCAAACGCCATTTGGGGTTCCGGCCTACTGTACGGGGGAGCGCGATGAATCCGGTTGATCACCCACATGGCGGCGGTGAAGGCAATCAGCCGATCGGACTTAAACATCCGAAAACCAAATGGGGCAAGCCGGCTTTGGGCGTAAGGACTCGTAATAAGAAAAAGTTTAGTAATAAATTAATTATAAAACGCAGAGGTAAGAAACGAAGATAAAATATTATAAATTTATTTAGAAATTATAATTTATAATTTAGAAATTTAAAAGAATATGTCTAGAAGTTTAAAAAAAGGACCTTATATAAACGAAAGGTTAATAAAGAAGATTCAGGATTTAAAACCGGGTGATAAAACCGTTATTAACACCTGGGATCGGTCTTGCACAATTACCCCACAGATGGTAGGTTTTACCATTGGGGTTCATAATGGAAAAAAGCATGTGCCGGTGTATGTGGTGGAGAATATGGTTGGGCATAAACTAGGTGAATTCGCCCATACGCGAAAGTTTGTCAGTCATGGCGGTAAAAAGGCTAAGGAACAGCCCAGATAAGTCACGAATAATCACGAATTTATAACGCCGTGCCTGCCGGCAGGCAGGAATGTAACGAATACATATTTGTAATATTCGTTCTAAATTAGTTTAAATTAGTGAGATAACATATGGAAATTAAAGCCAAAGCTAAATACGTTCGGATGTCACCCCGCAAGATGCGGGCAGTTGCTGATGCGATTCGCGGCATGTCAATCCTAAAGGCTAAGGACCAATTAACTTTTATAAATAAACTTGCAGTGCGGCCGGTAAACAAATTAATCGCTTCGGCTATTGCCAGCGCCGAGCACAATTTTGAAATAGAAGAGAAGAATTTATATATTAAAGAGATCAGAGTAAACGAAGGCCCTACCCTTAAGCGCTGGAAACCGCGGGCCCGGGGCCGGGCAACGCCGATTCGTAAGCGTACCAGCCATGTTGATCTGATACTTGGTGAATTGGTGGAGAGCGGGAAGAAAGGGCCGAAAAAGCAAAAGATTGAAGAGCCGCTTAAGCTGGGAACCAAGCCCAAAGAAGCGGAAGGGGTAAAAGTAAGTGATAAAGATGATAAGGAAAAAAGTGAAGAAAAGTCCACTGACGACAAGGGTAAAAAAATAATTGATCCGCGCGGTCAAGGTAAAGGCAAGAATACCATGGTTGAAGGCAAGGGCCGCAAAGGTTTTGTCGATAAAATGTTTAG
>JAUVLY010000113.1 GCA_030600505.1 Candidatus Falkowiibacteriota bacterium | reverse complement strand
TTCAATTTACAATTTACGAATTTTCAAACAATGAATTAATTTTCAATTTAAAAATTTTTAAAATTAAATCATTGAAAATTGTTTGAAAATTGAAAATTGAAAATTTTATTAAATACCTATTTAAATAGGTATTTTTTATTTTTAGTAAAATGTGTTATAATATATTTAATATAACCCCACAAATCAACGAATCTTTTTCACAAATACAACAAATAAAAATCAATATTTATAACCACATATTTTACGTTTGAATAATTATATTTGTTGCATTTGTTGTTATATTTGTTGATTTGTGGGATTAAGAATATAAATAATTGGCAACTGTTATTTGGATAGCTTAAATACTATGCATAAATTTAAACGAGTAAATTAATGACAGATTTTCATAGTTTAAATATTGCCGCTTCCGTAAAAAAGCTTCACTCGTCATTGAACGGGCTGAGCGAAAAGCAGGTAAAAGCACGTTTCAGCCATTTTGGTAAAAATGAATTGCCCAAAAAACAATCGTTGTCACGGATTACAATTTTTATTTCACAATTTAATAACGCGCTTATTTACATTTTGCTGTTTACCGGCATTTTATCTCTGGTAATCGGGGCAATAAATGAAGCCTGGGTGATTTTTGGAGCCGTGGCAATAAACGTATTAGTTGGATATTTTCAGGAAAACAAGGCCAATAATGCGATCGCAAAATTAAAAGAATTGGTTGAACACAGTGCCCTAATATTGCGTGATGGCAAGGATATGATGGTAGATAGCGCGGACCTAACAGTCGGTGATATTATCCTTATTAGGGCGGGCAACCGCATACCGGCTGACGCTCGTTTGATAGAGGGGGCGGATCTGCTTATTGATGAAGCGATGTTGACCGGCGAGTCAATGCCATCGCATAAAAAGATCGATTTAGTGCCCAAAGGCGCGGCCATAGCCGACCGGGAAAACATGGTATATGCCGGCACTATGGTTGTTAGTGGCCTTGGCCGGGCATTGGTTACCGCGATCGGTGAGCGTACCGAGATTGGAAAGATCGCCGGATTAGTCAAAGAAACCAAGGAAGAAAAAACCCCTTTGCAGCTTCGGCTGTCAAAATTTAGCCGTTTGTTGGCAATGGTTTTCGGCTTTGTTTGCGTGGCAATTGTTATTGCCGGCTTATTGCGCGGCCATGACTTGTTCGAGATGCTGCGTATCGGCGCGGCCGTAGGGGTGGCCTCGATCCCGGAAGGCTTGGTTGTATCGGTTACTTTTATTTTGGCCTTGGGGATGCAGCGGATATTAAAGAAGAAAGCTTTGACCAGAAGGTTGATCGCGGCCGAGACGCTCGGCTCAACCACGGTGATTTGCTCTGATAAAACCGGCACCTTGACCGAGGGGAAAATGCATGTTGCCCATATAATAATCGGTGAGCGGGAATATGAGGTAAAAACAATGGGCTCGCGTCAGGACGAGAAAGAGGCAAAAGTGGCCAGCTTGGCCCTGCAGGCGGGAATGATGTGCAATGACGCGATTATCGAAAACCCCCAGGACGAGCTGGGCAGCTGGCGTTTTATCGGTACGCCGACAGAAATCGCGCTAATGTCCGCTGCCATCCAGTCCGGGTTGGACAGGGATAAATTATTAGAAACAGAACCGCAAGTTGATGAGTTGCCTTTTACCAGCGAGCGTAAGTACATGCTTAGCCTGCACAGCCTGGGGCACCGTCATTATAAATTATATGAGAAAGGCGCGCCGGAGAAATTACTGGCCAAGGCGGTAAAATATTATCATTTAGGAGAAGAGCATAAGCTTGGCCAAACCGAATTGGCCCGGTTAAAAAAAACTTATGAAGCTTTGACCAGCCAGGGTTTGCGAGTTATTGGCCTGGCAACCAAGGAGATTAAAAGAGCCGCGGAGGAGGGAGAGTTTGTTCCCGGAGAGATAGATTGGGAGGAAATAAACAAAGAATTAACCTTTATTGGCTTTATTGCCATTAAGGACCCTTTGCGGCCCGAGGCTAAGGAGACCATCGCTATTGCTAAGACCGCCGGGATCCGGACGATTGTAATTACCGGCGACCATCAGCTGACCGCCAAAGCAATCGCTAAAGAAGTCGGTTTGGCCGTGGGGCCCGAGAATATTATCATCGGTGAAGACCTGGAGAACGTAAGCGATGAAGAGCTGAAAAAATTAGTGAAAAAAATTGATGTCTACGCCCGGGTAAGTCCGCACCATAAATTGCGGATCGTTAAGGCCCTGCAGGAAAGAGGCGAGGTAGTGGCTATGACCGGCGACGGGATAAATGATGCCCCGGCTTTAAAAGCCGCCGATATCGGTATTTCCCTGGGGACCGGCACAGACATTGCCAAAGAAACGTCAGATATTGTTCTTTTGGATAATAATTTTAAGACTATTGTCTCGGCGATAAAACAGGGCCGGGTGATCTTTAAGAATATCCGCAAAGTTATTACTTATTTGATCTCCGACAGTATGTCCGAAATAACCTTGATTGTCGGATCAATTTTGTTTAATACGCCTTTAGCCATCTTGCCCGCCCAGATACTTTGGATCAATATTGTGAATGACGGCTTTCCCCATTTTTCCCTGGCTTTTGAGCGCGACCATGGCGAAGTAATGAAAGAAAAACCGACGCGCAAAGATGAGCCCTTATTGACAAGAGAAATGAAAACCATTATTTTCGGCGTTGGGCTAATACGCGACATACTGCTTTTTTGCTTTTTTTATTTCCTTTATTTAAAGTGGCAGGCGCGGCCCGAAATGATGCAGTATTTAATAACTTTGATATTTATTATTCTTGGGGTTAAATCTTTAATGAGTATTTTCAGTTTACGCAGTTTTAAGCGATCTATATT
>JAUVLY010000152.1 GCA_030600505.1 Candidatus Falkowiibacteriota bacterium | reverse complement strand
CAGTAAATTAACCGCCCCTTTAATAGCGGAAAGCGGGGTACGGAGCTGGTGCCCGGCAATGGTAATGAACTCGCTTTTCATGGAGTCAACCAGCTTTTCGCGTGATATATCATGGACTATCTTGGCCGTACCGATATAATTCCCATCAGCATCCTTAATTTCGGATGAGGAGACCAATAATGACTGGCCCTCTTTACCTGGTGGGTTAATTTCCTTACCGCGCTCGCTCTCCACGGATAATATTTGTTTTAAAACCGACTCTTTTTCCATTTTGAGTTGGACAACATTTTTGCCAACAATTTTCTTAGCCCGGATATTGAGAAGTTTCTCGGCCTGGGGATTGATCATCTCAATCACGTCTTGCTTGTTAATATAAATAAGACCGTCAACCAGGTCGCCGAACACGGCCGTGACTTTGTCGCGCTCTTGAATAATTGTTTGTTCTTTTTCCTTAACTATTTTAGCAAAGGTGCCGACAAAAAAACCAAACATATAAAAAGAAGCAACTATAAGGAATGTATTCGGGGTGACAGCGGCCAAATTATGCGCTAATTGAAATTCAAAAATATTATTATAACGGGGAAGATAAGGAATTAAATCAAAAAATTGACCCCAGATAAGGCCAGCGTATAAAATACTGGCCACGGTGGTTACTAAAAATACCCTACGCAAATCAAAAAAGAAACCAGAAGCAATTATGGCATAAATTAAAGCAATAAAAGAGATACTAATAATGCCTCCTGAATAAAAAATTATAAAATTTACAGATACTAAATCTAACATTATCTGAGCCACACTAACATACTTAACAGCTATTAAAGTGCGATCTTGGGCCTTTTTCAAAAAAAGGAAAAAAGAATAATTTATCAAGGAGGTAACTACCAACATGACAAACATAAGATACACAGGAAAATTTTGGTTTCCTGGTTGCAAACCCAAACTCGCCCCGAGAATGCCGATAATTATAAAAGAGCATAGATAAAACCAGCGCACCTTGACAAAAAGTTGGTTGGCAATTATTAATCTTATTTTTTCCCGGTCTTGTTTCTTCATTGTTTTATTATTTTGCCTAACGGCAAAAGCCACACTATCCAGCCCCTCGCGAGGAGCTGGACGGCACATGCGAATTTATAATTTGCTTTTAATTTTATCGGCTGCTCCTTGCATTTCCTCCTCACTAAGCTTTTTAATATTAGCAAGATCTATGGCCCCGCCATGGCCATCATTCTTGTGCCGGGGAATAAGCCAGACATGGGCGTGCTCAACCTCTTCGCCAAAAACAAGCTCCACGATGTAATCGGTTTTAAAAGCCTGCTTCTGCGCGTTAGCTATTTTTTTAACCAACTCAAAATACTCTCCGATTTTCTCAATGTCCCAGACCCAGCGGCAATGCTTTTTGGGAATAACCAAAGTATGGCCGGGATTAAGCGGGCGGATATCAAGAAACGCAAAAAAATCATCATCCTCATATACCTTGTAGCTAGGGATATCGCCGGAGATGATTTGGCAGAAAATACAATCCATATAGGTGGGTAGGTTGGTAGGCGGGTAGGTTGGTAGATTAAATCCTGCC
>JAUVLY010000149.1 GCA_030600505.1 Candidatus Falkowiibacteriota bacterium | reverse complement strand
TAAACTTTTTAATAATGGACTATCTAAAAATCGGACAATCAAGCGAGCTTGAGGGCAAAGACCGGAAATTATACCGGGCATTGGAGATATTGCCCGGTACTTTGTCTTGGGCAACCCTTTTGGTTTTACTGGTTTCGTCATATTTTCAGCCGGTCTGGGTAGCATATTTTATTATTGCCTTTGATGTTTATTGGCTGCTTTTGGTATTATTTCTTGGTATTCATTTGATCGTTTCTTATAGGCGACTCAAGCGCAACCAGCGGCTTGATTGGCAGGCAAAATGCGACAGTTTAAATAAAGTGCCGGAGCAATGCAAGGCCGGGGAATGCCTCTCTATCCGCGGCTACAAATGGCAAGACATCATTCATTTAATGATCTTTCCGGTTATTAATGAGAGCTACGAAGTGATTAGGGCCAGTGTTAAAGCGGTGTCTGATTCGCAGTATCCGCGTGAAAATATTATTATGGTGATAAGCGTTGAGGAAAGGGGCGGCAACCAAGCCTGGGAAGATGCCAAAAAGATCAAGCAGGAATTTAAGGATATATTTCATACTTTTTTTATCACTCGCCATCCCGATGGGATTGTTGGTGAGTTAAAAGGCAAAGGAGCTAACCAGGCTTGGGCGGCCAAGGAGATAAAGCGCGCGCTAATTGACCCTAGCGGGATAGACCCTTTGAAAATATTGGTTAGCGTTTTTGACATTGATACAGTAATTGCCCCTCAGTATTTTCATTGTTTAACTTATAATTTTTTAACCGTGCCCAATCCTTATCGCTCCAGCTATCAACCGGTACCGGTATATCACAATAATATTTGGCAGGCTCCGTTTTTCGCCCGGGTGGCCGCCGCTTCAAACACTTTTTGGCAAATGATGCAGCAAATCAGACAGGAAAAATTGGCCACTTATTCATCGCACTCCATGACCTGGAAGGCCCTTAGTGATATTGGTTTTTGGTCCAAGACAATGGTTAGCGAGGACTCACGGATATTTTGGCATTGTTTTTGCTATTATCGGGGCGACTATCGGGTGGTGCCGCTTAATTATCCGGTATCAATGGATGTTTGCATGGATGAAACCGCCTGGGAGACGGCCAAGAATTTATACAAACAACAGCGCCGTTGGGGCTGGGGCGCGGAAAATCTGCCATATTTAATTTTTATGTTTTTTAAAAATCGTTCCGTTTATCCCAAGTCCAGATTTATTAATAGGATTTTAGTGCAATTATATGGTTTCCATTCCTGGGCGACCAATGCTTTGATAATCGCCGTAATCGGCTGGATGCCCATGCTGCTTGGCGGTGACCGTTTTAACGCTACCGTGTTATCAGCTAATTTGCCGGTCGTTACCCGTACTTTAATGATGGCCGCGATGTCCGGTTTGATTCTGTCGGCTATTCTTTCTACTCTTCTGTTACCTAAAAAGCCTAAAAAATACGGCCTGACAAAATATATCGCGATGTTTTTACAGTGGTTGATTTTGCCGATTACGATTATAATATTCGGTTCAGTCCCGGGCCTGGAAGCCCAGAGCCGTTTAATGCTCGGGGGAAAGTGGCGGCTTGGGTTTTTTGTAACTCCGAAGAAAAGATAAAGAAAAATTTTCAATTTACAATTTACGAATTTTCAAACAATGAATTAATTTTCAATTTAAAAATTTTTAAAATTAAATCATTGAAAATTGTTTGAAAATTGAA
>JAUVLY010000047.1 GCA_030600505.1 Candidatus Falkowiibacteriota bacterium | reverse complement strand
GCAATCGCCGACATTGATAAGCCTGACACCCCGGGTGAACAAGGGGAGCGAGCTTTTTATCGGGCTCTTTTCGGGCTAAGCGACCGGCAGCGTCAACAATTCCGCACTCGGCTTTTGAGCGTTAAGAAAAAACAGGTGATTGCGGTGGCGAAAAAATATTTAAAAGCGCCGCTTAGCAATGGCTCAGTCGCGCTCATAACCAACGCTGCAAAAATAAAATCTGTAAATAAGCGTTTGGGGAAAAAGAAGTTTAAGGTTAGTAAGGTTTAAGCCATTTATTCCCACAAATCAACGAATTTAACAACGAATACAACGAATAACTATTGAGCGGGTGGATATTGGTATGAAATGAGTAGATTGTTTCTCAGTAACACTCAAGCACCAAACCCCAAATAATAAAATGCCCTTTGGGTACAAATAAATTTCAAATATCAATGACCAAAATTTCAAACATCATTTAAAAATAATTATTGGTTTAATTAAAGTTTAAAATTTTGAATTTGCTTTTTGGTGCTTATTTGTTTTTTGGTGCTTGTAATTTGGGATTTCTGTTTTTACTGCACCCAATTTATATTAACATTATTAACTAATGTGGTATAATTTTACTATATGCATAATCATAAACCTGTGGTTTTGGTCGTTTTGGACGGCTGGGGTGAATGGGATACTAAAATGGGTAACCCAGTAACCTGCGCTCGTTTGCCCAGAATCGATAAACTTAACCAATGGTACCCTAAGATGCTTTTGGAAGCGTCTGGTCTGTCTGTCGGGCTGCCTTGGGGTGTTTTTGGCAACTCCGAGGTTGGGCATCAAACCATGGGTTCCGGGCAGATAATTTACCACTACCTGCCCACGATTACGGCGGCTATTCAAAGCCGGCGTTTTTTTGAAAACAAAGCACTACTGGAGGCAATTAATTGGGTTAAAGAGCATAAAAGCCGGTTGCATTTGATTGGCTTGGTTTCAAGTGGCGGAGTGCATTCCCATATTGACCATATATACGCCCTGCTTAAGCTGGCGCGTGAGCAGGAGATCAATGATGTGTTTATCCATGCTATGACTGACGGGCGGGACACGCCGCAAAAAGAAGGGATTAATTTCATCGGACAGCTGGAAACGAATATTAAAAAAATTGGCTGTGGCCAGATTGCAACTGTTACCGGGCGTTATTTTACCATGGACAGGAACAGAAACTGGGACCGGGTTGAAAAGGGTTTGGCCGCCTGTATTGACGGTGCGGGAATCCAGGACAGCGACCCACACGTAGCGATCCAAAAACAATATGACGAAAGCGAGAGCAAGGGCGATGAGTATCTGGAGCCGATTGTTATTGTCAACGAGAAAAAAGAGCCGCTTGGGCAAATAAGAGAAAACGACGCGATCATTAATTTTAATTTTCGCTCAGACCGGGCTCGCCAAATGTCCTATGCTTTTACTCAAAATAATTTTGATAAATTTGCGAATTTGCGTATTCCCAATAATTTAAAATATGTAGGCTTTACCAGGTACGCGGAGGACATAGAGGCACCGGTGGTTTTTTTCCCGCAGAAAATTACTACCCGTCTTGGCCAGATTTTATCTGATAAGAAAAAAAATCAGCTACGAATAGCGGAAACGGAAAAATTTGCCCATGTAACCTATTTTTTTAACGGTGGTCTGTCCGAGCCTTTTGAGGGCGAGGAACGTATTTTTGTGCCTTCCAAGAACGCCCGTTCTTATGCGGAAATACCGGAAATGAGCATAAGAGAAGTAAATGAAAAATTATTTAAAGCAATAGAATCTGATAAATACGATTTTGTTCTGGTTAATTATGCCAACCCGGACATGGTGGGCCATACCGGCGATTTTAAGGCCGGTATTAAGGCCTTGGAAGTGGTTGATGAATGTTTGGGTAAACTTACGGATTTGGTTTTGAGTAAAAACGGCTGTTTACTGGTAACCGCTGATCACGGGAATATTGAAGAAATGGTAAACTTGGAAACCGGGCAAATAGACACTCAGCATTCTACTAATCCGGTGCCTTTTTGGTTTGTGTCCAACAAAAGTAAATTAAAAGAGCCCCAAAAAGAGGCAGTTAAAGAAGTTAAGGGAATGATCGCCGATATAGCGGCAACGGTTTTGGATTTGTTCAATATAAAAATCCCGCGCGGCATGATTGGCGAAAGCCTTATTAAAAAGCTTGGCCGAGACAGCAAGGAAAAGGAGTAATTTATTCTTCAACAAAGATGGCCTCTACCGGGCATTCATCGGCGGCCTGCATTGCGCAGTCGCTTTTTTCAGTGCTAATAACCTCGGATTTCCCGCTCGCATTAAGGCGGAAAGTACTGGCACAGATCTCGGAGCAGCGCCCACAGCCAATGCATTTATTTTGGTCAACTGTTATTTTCATATTAAATAAAACTTATGTTTTTTAATTATATCATTATTTTTAACGACAGTAAACAGATGGCAAAAGTTATCCACTTTTTTTAGTTTTCAACAAGAAAAAAGGGTCTTGAAAATTATAAAAACAATGCTATTATAAATATGTAAGCTAGCGATGCCTAAAATTAGGCAAGGTATTACACCTTGACAAAACTATATGTTGTGGTATAATGGTATTACAGGATACAAGATATAGTGGTTGGAGGAATTTTACCCCGTTGAGGCGGGACAGGCGAAAAACACCAGTTTTGCCCCTTATAAAGATAAGTAAATGAAAACGGTGTTTTTTTTGTTGGCTTAAACACGAATTAAACGAAAGGGCACGAAGGTAACGAAAGCAAGCGAAAGAACATGATAAAAATTCGTGTTGATTCGTTTCTTATTCGTTAAATTAGTGTTATAACATGAAGTGTCCAGTTTGTTTATATCAAGATACCAAGGTGGTGGATTCCCGGGTCGCCAGTGACGGCCTATCCATCCGCCGCCGCCGCGAGTGTTTAAAATGCGGTTTCCGCTATTCCACTTATGAAGAAATTGAAATTCTTGATTTGACAATAGTTAAGAGAGATGGCCGTAAAGAAGTATATAGCCGGGAAAAATTGATTCGCGGTTTAAAAAAATCTTTGGAAAAATTAGCGATTACCGATGATCGCTTTAAAAAATTGGTTAACGCGATTGAACGTGATCTGCAGGTTATTAGAAAAAGCGAGGTTACCAGTAATCAGGTCGGCCAGATAATAATGAAGCATCTCAAAAAGACCAACCATGTCGCCTTTATTCGTTTTGCCAGTGTTTATCAGCAGTTTAAAGATGTTCAGACTTTTCAGCGCGAACTTAATAAACTACTTAAAAATAAAAGGGGTAAACCCCGCACCGTGCGGGGTAAAAAGAAACCAAAGAAATAAATCCCTTGTAACAAGCCCATGCCGACAACTATAGAACAAATAAGAAAGAGAAACGGTCAAATAGTAAATTTTGATCAGTCAAAAATTGCTAGCGCGATTTTTAAAGCGACCGAAGCGGTTGGCCAGGCTGATGAATATCGGGCCAAAACATTTGTTGAAGAAGTGGTTGAAAATATCAATGCCAAATTTCATTCCCGCTCAATTCCGGCGGTAGAAGAGATCCAGGATATAGTTGAAGAAGTATTAATAAAAAACCGGGAAATAAAAATAGCCAAAGCCTATATTCTCTACCGCGACCAGCGCGCTCGTTTGCGTGATATGAAGAATATGATCAATTCGATTGATGTGATGGATAGTTACCTTAAGCAATCGGATTGGCGGGTAAAAGAGAATTCTAATATGAGTTTTAGCCTGCAGGGCCTTAACAATCATTTAGCTTCACTTATTTCGTCCAATTATTGGCTTAACAAAGTTTACGTCTCCAATATTCGCGAGGCGCATCAGGGCGGCGATATTCATATTCATGACCTTCAGCTTCTGGCCGCTTATTGCGCCGGTTGGGATTTGAAGGATCTATTAATGCAGGGTTTTCGGGGGGTAAGCGGCAAGATCGAGAGTAAAGCGCCCAAACATTTTCGGACTGCCCTGGGGCAAATTATCAATTTTTTCTATACTTTGCAGGGTGAAGTGGCCGGGGCGGAAGCCTTTTCCAGTTTTGATACTTATCTGGCTCCTTTTATCCGTCACGATAAATTAAGCTACGACGAGGTTAAACAAAGCATTCAGGAGTTTTTATTTAATATTAATGTTCCTACCCGGGTCGGTTTTCAGACTCCGTTTACCAATTTGACGCTGGATTTGGTGCCAAACGGTATAACCGCGGAGGAGCAGGTAATAATTGGCGGCCAGCCCCAGAAAGAGAAGTATAAAGATTTTCAAAAAGAAATGGACATGCTTAACTTGGCCTTTGCCGAGTGCATGATGGATGGGGACGCCAAGGGCCGGGTTTTTACTTTCCCGATTCCGACTTACAATATTACCGAAGACTTTGACTGGGAATCGCCGGTTGCCACTAAAGTTTTTGAAATGACAGCCAAATACGGCATCCCGTACTTTTCAAATTTTATTAATTCCGACATGAAGCCGGAGGATGCCCGTTCTATGTGCTGCCGTTTGCGTCTGGATAATCGGGAGTTAAAGAAACGGGGTGGCGGTTTGTTCGGTGCCAATCCTTTGACCGGATCTATTGGCGTGGTAACAATAAATTTGCCCCGGATCGGCTATCTTTCCCAGACCCGGGAAGAATTTTTTGACCGCCTTGAAAAGTTGATGCAGATCGCCAGGGAAAGTCTGGAAACCAAACGTAAGGTCTTAGAAGACCTGACCGAAGCCGGTCTTTATCCGTATGCCAAACACTATTTAGCCGGTATTCATGAACGTTTTAATGAATATTGGAAAAATCATTTCAGTACCATTGGTATTATTGGCATGAACGAAGCATTACTTAATTTTGAGCCAATTAAAGAAGACATTACCTCTAAGGACGGCCATAAATTTGCGCTTGAAGTACTTGATTTTATGCGGGAGAAAATAATGGATTATCAGAACGATACCAATAATTTGTATAATCTGGAAGCCACTCCGGGCGAAGGTACGGCTCGTCGTTTATCCAGGGCCGATGTTGAACGCTATCCGGATATAATCGTGGCTAATCAAGAGGAATATAAAAGCGGCCAGGCATCACCGTATTATACCAATTCCAGCCAGCTACCGGTTAATTTTACCGATGATATGTTTGAGGCTTTGGATATTCAGGATGATATTCAGATCAAATATACCGGCGGTACGGTATTGCACGGCTACCTAGGAGAAGCCATGCCTTCGGCTGACTCGGTCAAAGAACTGGTTAAACGGATCTCTTACAATTATAAAATGCCTTATTTTACAATTACTCCGACATTTTCGATTTGTCCTAAGCACGGTTACTTGTCGGGCGAACATCAGTACTGCCCCAAGTGCGATGCCGAGATCGGCTATAGTGAAGATGAGGGGGACATTAGCGGGGATAGGGAAGAGCTTAGTAAGACAAGGGTAAAACGGGTGGTTGCCACCGAGGAGATCGAGGACTTGGAAAGGGATTTGATCCAGTCAATCGCGTGACCACGCAAATCTACAAATTTACTGCAAATCTACAAATTAATAAGTTAAAATAATAAAAAATAATAAGTTAGTTTACCAAACCCATGCTTGTCAAAGATGGAAACATAAACTAATACAAAAATTATGAGCCCAATTAAAACAAAACGCCAGGAATGTGAGGTCTATAGCCGGGTTTGCGGCTATCTCAGGCCCATAAACCAATGGAACGATGCAAAAACGGCTGAACATAATCATCGAACAAAATTTAAAGTTAATAACGGTCCTTGTTGTTAGAAAGAATTAATTATTCTAGGTATGATTATTGGCGGACTACAAAAGTTTAGTTTACTGGATTATCCGGATCATATTGCCGCCATAATTTTTACCCAAGGGTGCAATTTCCGCTGTCAGTTTTGTTATAACCCTATGCTTGTCAAGCCCGGGTACACGGGAGGCAAGGTTTCCAATAGGCCATCAGCAGGTGATGGCCAAGGCCAAAAAGGCCATCCTCTTATTACAGAGGATGACCTTTTTGCGTTTTTGGATAAACGGAAAGGAAAATTAAACGCGATTGTGATTACCGGCGGTGAGCCGACCCTGCATAAGGATTTGCCCGAGTTTATTATCAAGATCCGCAAATTGGGTTATAAAATTAAGCTGGACACTAACGGCACTAATTCGCAAATGCTAAAGGATTTGATTGGCCGGCGATTGATCGACTATATTGCGATGGATATGAAAGGGCCACTTGATAAATATGAAAAAGTAATAGGCGTGAAAACAGATTTGATGAAGATCAAAGAAAGTATTACAATAATAATGAAGAGCGGTTTGCCTTATGAGTTTCGTACGACCGTGGTCCCGGACCTGATCGGATTCAAGGATATTGCCTCTATTGGCAAGCTGATCAAAGGAGCCAGTAAATGGTATTTGCAAATTTTTAAATCTGATATTGATCTGGTTAATCCAGAATTTAACAATACTAAAAGCTACGCAAGTGGTGAGATGGAGGAGATGGAATTAATCGCCAAAAAATACGTAAAATTTTGCGCAGTAAGATAATGTTATTTTTGCTAGCGCAAAAAGCCGCGCTACAAACTTGCCCCGCCGCGGCGGGGTGAACGGCACATGCGAATTTAGTTAACTATAAATTATTATTAATTAAAATATATAAAATGGTAGTGAATACAAATTTAAACGAAGACAAGCAAGAGGAAAAAGACGCGCCTGACCAGCAGGCGGAAATTGCGTCAATAATAGAGGAAACCAGGGATATG
>JAUVLY010000112.1 GCA_030600505.1 Candidatus Falkowiibacteriota bacterium | reverse complement strand
TCTGGAAGCCATTTTATTTTTTACCATTCTGAGAATAAAAAACGCGTTGTCGTGCCTTTTCATACTAAAGACCTGCCTAAAGGAACTTTAATTTCAATCTTAAAGCAAGCTGAGATTGATTATAACGAACTAAGATAGCTATATGCCTAAAATTAATACAAAAACAGCAAAAAAAATCACCCACTCGTTTTACGACGACCTGGACAAAGAAATGAAAAATGAAAAGTTTAAAAAAAGCTTTTTATGAAGAAAGATTAAAACTGGAAATCGCGTCTAAAATTATAAAATAAGCATTAAACAAACAAAAAAAGACGTCTCAAGCGTCTTTTTGATTTATATGATAAAAAAATATTTATTTTGGTTGCGCTAAAAGTGCAGCGCCCACGGCTCCCGCGTTACTACCCAGTTTCGCTTTAACAATCTTTAACTGTTTTTTAAGTATAGGCGAGGCAATATGCTCGCGCATTTTCTTTTTGGCCCGAGACAAAAACAAATCGCTAGACTCTAGCACGCCACCGCCAATTACGATTACTTCCGGCGCGATTAAATTTGCAATATTAGCCAGTGCTATGCCCAGAAAATCACCTACTTCTTCAAACACTTTCCCGGCCAGAACATCACCCCGATAAGCCTCCTCTGCCATTTGGGCCGGGTTATTTTGCGTTAACTTATGATATGCTTCTTCCAAAAATACCGGTTCAGCAAAATCTATTATCATCTCCCCGGGTTCGCCTGAGCCACCGTGCACGGCCCGGTAAATTTCGTCATCCTTAAACCAGCCGCCGCCAATCCCGGTACCGATCACTATACCGTAAACATTTTTGTGCTTTTTACCCGCTCCCAAAGTAGCTTCAGCCAAAGTAAAGGTATTGCCGTCATTATCCATTTTGACCGGCAACTCAAACATGGCTGATATTTTCTCGGTTAATTTAATATTATTAAGAATTTCCAAGTTCGGGGAAACAAGCATTTTATCTTCCGAGTAATCAATCACCCCGGCAATTCCGAGGCCGACTCCCTCGATCCGCGCCTTGATCTCTTTGGCTTTCTCAAGCATCGGATCCACCAAAGCTTTAACCATTACCAAAAAATGTTCCAGGCTGTCCCTGGGCGTGGCCAGAGAGTCATCCGCGATTACTTTTTCACCATCAAAAAACACGGCGTTCATTTTAGTACCACCAATATCTAATCCTATAGTATACGTTTTATCTTCTTTGGCCATATTATAATTATGATTATTTAATTTTTTTTCTCACAAATTCTTTTTCATAACTCACAACTCGTAACTCATAACTCACTATTTATAAAAATTATTCTATAAATAACCCACGGGCTTCATTCCATAGCGCCGCGTCTCCATTCACCTCCCGTTCCCAGTACCACCATTCCACTCCCCAAAGATAAAATTCGCGGAAACCGGCTTGACGGGAAAATTCAATTATTTCTCTAAACTTTGTGAGGTTCATGGTCCGGTCACGTTCGTCTTTGGACAATTCCTGAAAAGGAACCGGCCCCCAGGGCTCGGCTTGCAACTCTATCACCAGCCATTTTTCCGGACGGGTAAAAAACCGGGTAATATTTTTCTTAAATCTAAAAAACCCAGGTTCGATCGGGTAGTGGATATAACGGTCCAGGGCCTTGGAGTAAGTATCACGGTACATGGTGGTGCCAAAAATATCTGCCCGCTTAGCGGCCGGTATCCAGAGAGAGAGCTCACCCGAATCCGTTAAAAGAATTGGGCGCCTATCCAGGGCTTTGACCAGTTGAATCTCCTGATTTAAAAATTCTTTATTTAAATCCGGACATTCACCAAAATGCGGTAAAAACGGTTCGTTCTCTACCTGCCAGGCAACAATTTGGGAAACTTTTTTATAGCGGCTTATCACGGCCGCGATATAGTCACTTATTTCCTTTTCTCTTTCTATTTCTGATAATGTTTCGGCCCAGAGAGGAAAATGGCATTCCGGCCAGCGCGGCAAACGCCCGCCCACGGCTAGAATGATCTCGGTATCGCGCTTTACAGCTTCACTTATCATCCAATCAAGAAACTCCCAACTATACTCATCTTTTTTTGGCTCAACCTCATCCCAATAAGCGGCCAGGCGCAAACGACGCACTTTAAGGTCGTCCAATATTGATACAAAAATTTCCT
The DNA here is from genome assembly GCA_030600505.1 of Candidatus Falkowiibacteriota bacterium. Taxonomy (GTDB): domain Bacteria; phylum Patescibacteriota; class Patescibacteriia; order Patescibacteriales; family UBA12075; genus JAGLNE01. The sequence continues at coordinate 735 of JAUVLY010000112.1, read as the reverse complement.
TTGGGTCAAGCCCTAGTGTTGTAGCTTGCTTTTCGGAAAACGTAACCCCGTATATTAATTCATCAGTAGAATAAACACAGCCACGGCTAAGCAAGAATATTAAAAAAAGAAATATTATTAAAGATGTAAACAGCCACTTGAGTCTTTTTAATATTTGGAACATTATTTATTTCTTTTAATCTTCATTCTTATATTTTCATCATTTATTCTGCTAGCAAGGTGTCAGATAATAGAAAGCAGAAAACAGAAAATAGTATGCGAATTATTTTAAAAACTATCTATTTTCTGCTTTCTACCTATGGTATTATAAAAGGCTCTTTAAGCACGGCTTCAATATTCCGGTAAACAAATTCGGTAATAGCATAAGCACAGAGAATAATAATAAAGCCAATAATCCCGGTCCTGATCTGGGCCTTGGCCTCGCCTAGCCTGGTTTCATTGCCCCCGGCTGTCATCCACTTGTAGCCGGCCAGAATTATCAAAACCGTAAAAATTATTGCCAAAAAAGCCAAAAAAACTTTTATCACGTTCCCGGTAATTGTTCGCACATCAGTAGCCGGACCAGAGTCGTCAAAAGCCTGGCCTAGCTGGTCTTTAATACCCGGATCTTGGCTATCCCATAAAGTCTGACCAGCCATAACCGGTTGAAAAGATAGGGCTAAAATAACCAAACTTAAGAGTATTAAGAAGGCACTTGCCTGTTTAGAAATTTTCATATTTATTGTGTTATAATTA
>JAUVLY010000145.1 GCA_030600505.1 Candidatus Falkowiibacteriota bacterium | reverse complement strand
GGGCCATAATTATTTTACTATTTAAAAAATATTTTACCTTCCAAATTGGTATTAGCCGAAAAGGAAATGAAGGAGAAGGAGAAGGAGAAGGAGAAAAAAATCAAAAGCCAAAAGAATGATGGCACATTATTTAAAAAAATTTATTCTTATTACAACGGTCGTTCTTATAACCGGAAGCTTTTTCTTTGGTGTGATAAGCAGCTCCTCAACGGCCCGGGCTTCTTTTTTGGACATTATTCAGGCTTTGGTTACTATTAATCCCCTAAAAGTGGAAATTATTGCCCCTAAAGAAGCGCTCCTTGACCAAACTTTTAAAATAGAAGCTACGGTATTTAATAGCGGAGAGGAAAAGGTTAGTAATACACAGGCTGAAATTTTTCTTCCTGATGGCTTAACGCTGGTTACTAAAAAACAGATCAATAAGCTTGGTGTTATCCCGCCAAATAAAGATAAAGAAACAAAATGGTTGGTTAAGGGAGAGAAGGCTGGAAATTTTTTTGTTTTAATATCGGCTCAAGGTGAGATAAAAGAGCAGGTAATAACAGCTGAAGCTACTGCCTTAATAACTATTGTGGATATAATCAACCCGGCAAAAACAAAAGGGCCAAGTTTTGTTCAGCGTGTTAATAACTGGTGGCGGGAAGTTTTAAATTTTTTCAGGACTGATTAAAATGAATTCTTACTTTCCTTAGCCAGTGCAAGCAAACTCTTTGACATTTTAAAATATTTCTTTTATAGTAATTGTAATATAATAAACTTATTAAATTAAAAATTCATATGGCAAAAAGAAACACTGGAGTGGGGAAAAAGAAAAAAACACACTCCCACAAAACCGCCAAGCGGCTTGAGATCAAGCGGCTTATGCTAGAGGAAAAGGCTAAGAAAAAAAAGCGTAAATAAAATTTGCGGCAGCCTGCTTATTAACTTATAAAATTTAATTTTATGGCAGAAGAAAAAAAACCAAGGGCTTTTTTAAAATATTTTTTAATAATTTTTCTTACCTTTCTCTTGTCCTCAATTATTACTCTGGGCGGATTGGCTCTCTATGTATATACGCAAAATCCGTTCAATATCCAGGCCTGCCTGATCTCCAGCTTCCTTAACGCGTCATCGCTCATGGATAGCCAATCAAGCGCCGGCACCGGGACAAACGCACCGGCCCAATTTGACCATCCTTTTTTGTCGTCGGACCAAGAAGCTATGCTCGAAAACGCCGGCATTGACGTAAGCGCGCTGCCAACCACTCTCTCACCGGAAATGAAAGCCTGCGGCATTGAGGCTCTGGGCCAAGACCGGATAGATGAGATCATAAACGGCGCCACCCCCGGCCCCTTAGATCTGTTTCGGGTCAAATCGTGTTTGTAGATTTCGTAGATATAAAAAACAAAAAGCTCCGTGTTTATACGGAGCTTTTTTGTATTCTTTAATTTAATAATTTAGTCAATAATTTTTCTTTTATGGGTTATTAAGTAATAAACAGATACAATAATAACCGTGGTTAACGCGCCCAGGATATTCAGGCTTAGATCATTGGCCGTATCTGTCCCCGGGCCCAAACGATTGGTATGGAACAAAACATCTTCCAGATATTCCTCTACCTCATAAAGCGCTCCCAAGCTAATAGTTGAGGCGGTGGCCAGAAATAAGGCCAGCTTTAATCGGCCTTCTTTCAAGAGCAAACTATATTTAAACTTATCAATCCAAAAAGCATTGATCACAGCGAACAAGGTGAAGGCCATGATAGCGCTGACCGAGTAATGAACAGTCTGGTCCCACCAGGATATTTTTCCGTATAGATGAAAAAAATCACCGGCCGCATCCAGGCTAAGGGCGATGGTTACTATTATCCAGATTGAATA
>JAUVLY010000011.1 GCA_030600505.1 Candidatus Falkowiibacteriota bacterium | reverse complement strand
CCAAACATCAAACATCAAATTCCAAACAATTAATAACCAAAGGATATGAAAATGATACGTTTGAAGTTGTTGAAGAGATGCATGGCTCGTATATATTAAATTCTAAGGATCTGTGTTTAATAAAATATTTGCGTGAGTTGCGTGACGCAGGGGTGGTAAGTTTTAAAATAGAGGGTCGGGCCAAGAGTGCTTATTATCAAGCGATGATTGCCGGAATCTATTCGCACGTAACACATAACATAGAATACATAACAGAGAAAGACTTAGCCTATTATTATGGTGAGTTAGAAGATAAAATCATTAATCGAGGGTATTGCACGGGTTTTTTACTGGGAGAAAAAGGCGAGCAGAATATTGATAATTCTCATAAGGATTCTGATTGGGAGTTTTGTGGACAAGTGATTGAGGAAACAGAAAGCAGAAAACAGAAAGCAGGTATTGATGGAGTTTATGTAAAGGTTCATAATACAATTAAGGTGGGGGATGTAGTGGAGATAGTTAAGCCAAAGTATGATATAATAAAGATGAAAGTTGATAAATTATTTGACATGGAGACAGGGGAAAAATTACCGGAAGCTCACGGCGGACAGGGACGGACAGTGATGCTAAAGGTAGATGAAGATGTCCCGGAATATAGCGTTTTGAGAAGAAAAATAACAACTCATAACTCATAACTTGGAACTCATAACTCAATAATACTAATAAATTGAGATGTGAGTTACGAGTTATGAGTTACGAGTTATGAGAAATATGATCGCATACTTAAAAGGTAAAATTAAAAACAAGGGTCAGGGCCATATAATCCTTGACGTTAAAGACGTTGGTTATCAGGTTTTTGTAAATCCTATCCAGTATACGGAGTTGGATATTGGCCAAGAGATTGAATTTTATACTCATCATCATATACGCGAAGATGCCATGGACTTGTATGGCTTTAATACGCTTGAGGATTTGGAAATGTTTGAGCTTTTGCTTGGAATATCCGGAATTGGGCCAAAGTCCGCGCTCGGCGTTTTGGCGATTTCCAGTGTAACTGAAATCAGGGAAACAATCGCCCAGGGCGACTCATCGCTTCTCACCAAGGTGTCCGGGATTGGTAAAAAAACCGCCGAACGTATTGTTCTGGAATTGCGCGAAAAGGTTGCCCATTTGGTAGGCCCGGAGCAAGCCGGTGCTTTAGCTAGCAGTGATGAGATTGATGCTCTAATGGCCTTGGGCTATTCACTCCAGCAAGCCAGAGAAGCATTAAAAAATACAGACTCAAAAATTAAAGACAGCGGCCAGCGCATAAAAGAAGCTTTAAAGAATTTAGGGAAATAAAGGATGAAATCATTTCAATTAAGCAAAAAAGAAGAGTTAAATGATTTTATTACCAACCAAAAACATAGTCAGTTTTTGCAATCTTGGGAATGGGGAGAATTTCAAGAAAATAATGGAAAAAAGGTAATCAAAATAGGATTTAAAGACAACGAAGATTTAATTTTTGCCATTTTACTTATTAAAAACAGCTTACCTGTCGGATTGAGCTATCTATATTCTCCACGGATTGGAATTAAGTATTTGTCAGATAAACAATTAAATTTCGTTTTTGAGGAAATAAAAAGTTTGGCAAAACAGGAAAAAGCAGTATTTTTTCGTTTCGAACCTAGGAGTGAGTTACGAGTTACGAGTTACGAGTTACGAGCAAAAAGAACTATAGACATTCAGCCTAGAAAAACATTGATATTAGATTTAAACAAAGAAGAGGAAGAAATTTTTAATTCAATGCACCAGAAAACAAGATATAATATTCGCTTGTCACATAAAAAAGGAGTTAAAGTACGTGATGCCGGGCTAGAGGAATTCGATGCTTGGTGGCAAATAATGGACGAGACTAAAGAGCGCGACCAATTTCGTTTGCATAGTAAGAAATATTATAAAAAAATGATATCAATTTCATTTATTAAATTAGTAGTTGCAGAATATCAGGGTAAAATAATTGCCGGAAATATTTTGTCTTTTTTCGGGGATACCTGCACTTACGTTCATGGTGCTTCCAGCAATGAGTTTCGAAATGTAATGGCTCCATTTGCTTTGCAATGGCAAACGATTCAAGTAGCTAAAAAGCAGGGTTTAAAATATTATGATTTTTATGGCATTGACGAGGAAAAGTGGCCAGGTGTAACCAGATTTAAAAAAGGATTCCTGCCCGCTAGTAGGCAGGACAATGGAGGAGAGATAAATTATCCTGGAACATTTGATATGGTATTTGACAATAATAAATACTTAATTTATAAATTGTTAAGAAAAATACGACGATTATTTTAAATTTAAATGGATAAACTGTTATTTTTAATAAAAAAATTAATACCGCGGAAATTGTTTAAATTGCTGCAACCAATATATCATTTTCTGCTAAGCTACGCTGCCGCAATGCTCTATGGTTTTCCCAGTAATAATTTGATAGTAGTGGGAGTAACCGGAACGACCGGCAAGACCACAAGCGTGTATTTAATTGCTAAAATGTTGGAAGAAAGCGGATTAAAAACCGGCTTTACTTCTACCGCCATGTTTAATGACGGTAAACGCGAATGGTTGAATGAAAAGAAAATGACTATGATCGGCCGCTTATTCACCCAGCGGGTTTTACGCAAGATGGTCAAGAACAAATGTCAGATAGCGATAGTTGAGACAACATCGGAAGGAATTGTACAATTTCGCCATCGTTTTATTAATTATGATATATTGGTGTTTACCGGGCTTTATGAGGAGCATATTGAGTCGCACGGTAGCTTTGATAATTATAAAGAAGCTAAGGGCAAGTTGTTCGCCCATTTAAAAAAATGTAGGAGTAAGTACCGGGACGATAATTACCAAATTGTAAACACCGGAGAATCGGGGCTAAAAAAAATCGATCATTTGAGAGTAAAGAAAACCATAATAGCAAACGGGGATGATGAGTATAAAGATTATTTTTTATCATTTTGGGCAGAAGAAAAGTATGTTTATTCACAAGCCGACAATCAATATGATGATTCCTCTGCGCATAATATTCCTTATGGTAACCTTAAGATTACCGGAGAGGGAACGGAATTTATTTTTTCGCGTACCAAAGTAGCCCTACAGCTGATTGGGGCATTTAGCGCCGGTAATGCTATGAACGGGGTTTGTGTTGGCTTAGCCCTTGGCTTGGATGAGGATAAAATAAAAAATGGTCTTGAAAAAATAAGCGGTGTCGCCGGTCGCCTGGAAAAGATTGACGAAGGGCAGAGTTTTACCGTGATCGTTGACTATGCCTTTGAGCCAAATGCGGTTTCAAAACTTTATGAAACCATGGAGCTAATACCGCATAAAAATATTATCCATGTCCTGGGGGCAACTGGCGGAGGACGGGACGTCGCTCGGCGCCCTAAACTTGGCAATATTGCAGGGAGTAAAGCTGACCGGGTAATAATAACAAACGAAGATCCTTATGATGATGATCCGGAGATAATTATTGATCAGGTGTCTTTGGGGGCCGAGAAGGCCGGCAAGATAATAAATAAGAATCTATTAAAAATTACCGACCGGCGTGAAGCAATCAAAAAAGCCCTGTCGCTAGCCAGCGGCCAAGACATCGTTTTAATTACCGGTAAAGGCAGTGAGCAGGCAATATGCATAGCCAATGGCCAAAAAATTACCTGGGATGACCGGGCAGTAGTCAGAAGTTTACTGCAAAATAAAAAATAAATAAAACTTTCATTAGTGGATGAAAAGTTATTAAATTTAGTTTATTTAATATTAGCCAAGAAATAGCAATATTTTTTAATATTATCTCTATTGACAATCAATACTCTTTTTGATATGATTTTTATTGTACTAAAGACTTGACATTTTAAGGGCGATATTGTTAAAATTTATAAAATTTAAAAAAGTATTTTTTAGATGTAACCAAAATATAAGAAACGGAAAAATTCGTATATTTAATAAACGAATAAGGGCCGTTTTTTTGTTTTGCTTTATGCCCACAAATTAACAAATATTATTCACAAATACAACAAATAATTTATATACATTTTATAATATTTGTGGTATTTGTAGTTAGATTTGTTGATTTGTGGGAAATTAACACGAATTAAAAAAGGATTGTTTAAAATATAGTTAAATAATAGGTACATAGAATTATATAAAATAAAGACAGAATAATCTCCTTGCGCTTTATTAATTAAAGTAAACGGTCAGTGGATTTTGACTTGCTTAATTAAATATAGTCAGATAACAACTCAAGCCAGAAGGGCATTGAGCTTTTTTTGCATCGTTAAATGTTATTTCGCTTCGCGAAAGCCCCGCTACGAATAGGGCACATGCGAATACAAGTAAATTTTTTTAAAAATATTATAATATATAGATAAATATGGATAATAAAGAAGCAATTATTAAAGAGCGAAAATTTTTTAATAAACAAAAAGAGGCCATGCTGATGCCTGATTTGATTAAGATCCAAAAAAATTCTTTTCAGTGGTTTCTGGACGATGGCCTTAAGGATCTGTTTGACGAGATATCACCGATCGCTGATTTTATCGGCCGTGACCTTGAGCTTTATTTTGATGAGTATTATTTGGATGAGCCGAAGTTTAATGAGCTGGAAAGCCGGGAAAAAAACGTTACTTTTGAAGCGCCGCTTAGAGTAAAAGTGAGACTAGTTAATAAACGCAGTGAAGAAAGCGTTTCCCAGGAAGTATTTTTGGGTGATTTTCCTTTAATGACCAAGAACGGTACCTTTATTGTTAATGGTATTGAGAGGGTTGTGGTATCGCAATTAATTCGCAGTTCCGGAGTAATTTTTACTTCCGAATTTATTAAAGGCAGGAAATATTACGGCGCTAAAATTATTCCTAACCGTGGCGCTTGGTTGGAGATTGAAACCGACGTAAATAAGGTAATGTGGGTCAGAATTGACCGTAAGCGTAAAGTGGCAATCACTTCGCTACTCCGTGCATTTGGCATGAGCAGTGATGAAGAGATCAAGGAACATTTTAAAGGTATGGAAGAGACGAGCGAAGATGAACCAGGTTATATTGACGCTACTATTGCCAAAGATTTGGCAAAAAATGAAGCCGAGGGTTTAAAGGAAGTATATAAAAGAATCCGTCCCGGTGACTTGGCCACGACTGATAACGCCAGGCAATTAATTCATTCTATGTTTTTTCGTTTTGACCGTTACGATTTTGATCGGGTAGGCCGTTATAAACTTAATCGTCGTTTTGATTTTGATTTACCCAACAATAAAGAAACCCGAATTCTTAGACGAGAGGATTTGATCGAGATTATCAAGGAAGTGATTCGTTTAAACCAGAGCCAGGGAAAGGAAGACGATATTGACCATTTAGGAAACCGGCGGGTTCGGGCAATCGGTGAATTAATACAGAATAAATTTCGCGTCGGACTGGCGCGTATGGAGCGCATTATTAAAGATCGGATGAGTACGGCGGATATTAACGCGATTTCACCTAACAAATTAATTAACGCCCGCCCGGTTATCAGCATTGTGAAAGAATTTTTCATGTCTTCCCAATTATCCCAATTTATGGATCAGACTAATCCTTTGGCTGAATTGGAACATAAGCGGCGTTTGTCCGCAATGGGACCGGGGGGACTTACCAGGGAACGGGCCGGGTTTGATGTTCGGGACGTGCATACTACCCACTATGGCCGGATTTGCCCGATTGCCACCCCGGAAGGTCCAAATATCGGTTTAGTTGGCCATCTGGCCAGTTATGCCAAGCTTAATAATTACGGCTTTCTAGAGGCTCCTTACCGGAAGGCGCTTCATGATGTAGTAAATAATCCGGATATAACAAGTGATAAAATTGTCAGGGAAAATATTTACGAAAAAGACTCAGAAGGCAAGAATGGAAAGCTTATTTTTAAAGCCGGAGAGCGTATTAGTCCAAAGGATGCTAAAAAAATGTTAGAGTTGCTGGGCCCGGATGCTATCATTCCAATAAAGCCGGTGGTTACCGATGAAATTGTATATTTAGACGCTTTTGAGGAAGAGAAATTTATTTCTACCGCGGCAACTACACCGATAGATGATGAAGGTAATTTTTTGGTAAATCGGTGCGAAGTTCGAAAATATGGTGTGCCGTCTACTGAAAATATTGAAAATATTGATTTTGTCGGGGTGGCGGCTAATCAGATTATTTCAATCGCCACCTCTCTTATTCCTTTTATGGAACATGACGACGGGCAACGGGCATTGATGGGGACAAACATGCAACGGCAGGCCGTACCCTTGGTGGTGGCGGATTCCCCAATCGTAGGTACCGGGGTTGAAGCCAGAGCGGCCCGTGATTCCGGACATATTATATTGGCCGAGGAAGACGGAGAAGTAAGCAAAGTTGACGCTGATACTCTTGAGATAAAAAATAATAAGGGAAAAATTTCCAGTTATCGTTTGGTCAAGTTTTTAAGATCCAATGCCAGTACTTGTATTAACCAAAGGCCGCTGGTGAATGTCGGTGACAAGGTTAGGGCCGGTGATGTATTAACCGATGGCCCGGCAATTGATAAAGGTGAATTGGCTTTAGGTAAAAATGTCTTTGTTGCCTTTATGGCCTGGGAAGGTTTTAATTATGAAGACGCGATAATAATCTCCGAGCGCCTGGTCAGACAAGATGTTTATTCTTCTATTCATATAGAAGATTATACTATTGACGTAAGAGATACTAAATTGGGGTCAGAAGTAGTGACTAGTGATATTCCGAATATTGGCGAGGAAAAATTAAAAGATTTAAATGAGCAAGGTATTGTCCGGGTTGGTGCCGAGGTTTCCTCAGGGGACATATTGGTTGGTAAAATTACCCCCAAAGGAGAAACTGAATTATCAGCGGAAGAAAAATTGTTGCGTGCTATATTTGGCGAGAAAGCCAAAGACGTTCGCGATTCGTCTCTTTATTTAGAGCATGGCGAACACGGCAAGGTAGTGGATGTAAAGATTTTTTCGCGTGAAGATGGTGATAAATTGGCGGCCGGAGTTTTGCAGTCTATTCAAGTGACTGTAGCAAATTTAAGAAAAATACAAGCCGGTGATAAAATGGCTGGTCGGCATGGCAACAAAGGCGTAATTTCAAAGATCGTACCGATTGAAGATATGCCTTATATGGATGATGGGACGCCGATTGATATTATATTATCCCCCTTGGGGATTATTTCCCGTATGAACCTGGGCCAGCTACTTGAGACTCATCTTGGGTTTGCGGCAAAAACTTTGGGCTACAAGGTTGCTACGCCGGCATTAAACGGATTAAACGAAAGTTTGATCAAGAGCGAATTAATCCGGGCTGGATTACCAGGGGACGGCAAGGTGGTGCTTTATGACGGAAAAACCGGAAGTACTTATGACAATAAAGTAACGGTAGGGCATAAGTATATGTTAAAGCTTAATCATATGGTGGATGATAAGATCCATCAGCGATCAATCGGCCCTTATTCGCTTATTACCCAGCAGCCGCTTGGCGGAAAGGCCCAATTTGGCGGCCAGCGTTTTGGAGAAATGGAAGTTTGGGCTCTTTACGCTTATGGCGCTGCCCACACTTTGCAGGAAATATTAACCATTAAATCCGATGATGTTCCCGGCCGCTCCAAAGCCTATGAGGCAATCATTAAGGGAGATCCGATTAGAAAACTAAACGTCCCTGAATCATTCAACGTTTTGGTCCGGGAATTAAAAGGTTTATGTCTGGACGTAGAATTGCTGGGTGGCCGTAAAACACCTGAGCCGTTTGATAATAATGATAGTGAGAAGAAAGAAGATGATTTGAAACGCGCCACTACGAATGGCGCCCATGCGAATAAGAAAGAAGGCAAGCAAGATGAAGTGTCTCGGGATAACAGCAATGAAAGTAAACAATAAAATTTTATTTTTTAAACAATTAATTGGTAATTAATTGATTTTTTCCCTAATTAACTAATCAACTAATTAACCAATCAACTATAATATATGCTTAATCCAATAAAAACCACCGATTTTGATGCTATTAGATTGAAATTAGCGTCACCGGATGATATTTTGTCCTGGTCCCATGGCCAAATAACCAGGCCGGAGACAATTAATTATCGTACTCAAAAGCCGGAAAAAGACGGTTTATTTTGCGAAAAAATATTCGGCCCGTCCAAAGATTGGGAATGTTATTGTGGTAAGTATAAAAAAATTCGCTATAAAGGAATTATCTGTGATAAATGCGGGGTAGAGGTAACCAGAAGCATTGTCCGGCGCGAGCGGATGGGGCATATTGAATTAAAGACTCCCTGCACGCATATCTGGTTCCTTAGAGGCCTTTCCTCGAAGATCGGTTTAATTTTAGACCTCTCCATGCAGGCCTTGGAAAAGGTGGTTTATTTTGCCAGTTTTATTATTACTTCCGTAAATGAAGATTTGAAAAACGCCACTGTTGATCAGATAAAAAATGAATTTAAACAAAAGAAAAAAGCAATCGAAAACGAATATACCCGTCAAGTAAATGAAATAAAAGGGCGTAAAGGCATGATAATTGAACGGGGCAAGTCAAAGGATGAAGCAGAAGCCGAAATTAATGATGAGATTGATTCACTGCTTAAAGTGAAAGATGAAAAGCTTAAGAATTTGCAAAATGCTTTTGATCAGGCCCAAAAAGAGCTTAAAGAATTAAAACCATTGCTTATTATTTCGGAAAATTCTTACCAGAATTTAAGCCTTAAATATGGACATATTTTTGAAGCGGGGATTGGAGCTGAATCAATCCGCAAATTACTGGAAAAGATCGATCTGGATAAAACAATTAGTCGCTTGGAAGACGAATTAATTGACGCGATTGAATCTAAGCGTGATAAATTAATCAGGCGCTTGAAGATATTCAAAAGTTTAAAGGCAAATAATATTCGTCCCGAATGGATGATATTGTCCACAGTACCGGTTATTCCTCCGGATTTGCGCCCCATGGTAGCACTGGATGGCGGCCGTTTCGCGACATCCGATCTTAACGATCTTTATCGGCGGGTGATTAATCGTAATAATCGCCTGCAGCAGTTAATCGATTTAAATGCCCCTGAAGTAATATGTCGTAATGAAAAAAGAATGCTGCAAGAGGCAGTTGATGCTCTTATTGATAATTCCGCTCGTCATGGAAAAACAGTGATTGCTTCAACCGGCCAAAAGCGGATGCTAAAATCACTGGCTGATTCACTCAAGGGTAAACAGGGTCGTTTTCGCCAGAATTTACTCGGTAAGCGAATTGATTATTCCGGACGGAGCGTAATTGTGGTTAATCCTAAATTATCTTTGGACCAATGTGGACTGCCCAAAGTAATGGCAGTTGAATTGTTTAAGCCGTTTATAATTAGCAAATTAATTGAAAAGGAAATAGTGCATAATGTACGCAGTGCTTCCCGGTTTATCGAAACTGGTGTCGAAGTGGTATGGGATATTCTGGAAGAAATTATTAAAGGGGCATACGTACTGTTAAACCGCGCTCCCACCTTGCATCGTTTGGGTATTCAGGCTTTTCGACCAACTTTGATCGAAGGCAAAGCAATTCAAATTCATCCTCTGGTTTGTACCGCTTTTAATGCTGATTTTGACGGCGATCAAATGGCAGTGCACGTGCCCTTGACTAAAGAAGCCCTGACCGAAGCAAGCGAAATTATGCTGTCATCCCACAATTTGTTAAAACCGGCGACCGGCGATCCGGTAGTGGCACCGGGGCAAGATATTGTTTGGGGAGCTTTTTATATTACCAGTATTTGGGATCAGAAGAAAGACGATAAAAAAATTAAACATTTTTCCGGAGTCAGAGAAGCCAAACTAGCCTATGAAACCGGAAAGGTAACCCTGCATGATTCAATCAAGGTTGTTTTGCCAAAGATAGGTTTAAAGCGAACCTCAGTCGGTCGTGTGATATTTAATGATATTTTGCCGGAAAAATTACGTTTCGTGAATGAGGTAATAGGCAAGGGCAAATTAAAACAGCTGGTTAAGGAGTGTTATCGTTATTACAGTAAAGAGGAAACAGTTAAATTTTTAGATGATTTAAAAAATAAAAGCTTTACTTATATTACCAAGAGCGGACTTTCTTGGGGGATAGACGATTTGCCGGCGTTTCCGAAAAAAGACAAATTGATAACCGAGGCTCAGGTTCAAATTGATAATATTCGGGAGCAATATGATGAAGGTTTGCTTACGGACAGCGAACGATACGCCAAAGTGATTGAAGTATGGAGCGGCGTAAAAGAAAAAGTAACTGATATTTGTAAAAGCGGATTGCCAGATAAAGGCCCGGTTTACTCCATGATCGAGTCGGGCGCCCGGGGAAGCTGGGCTCAGCTAACCCAGATATTGGGAATGAAGGGACTAGTTACTTCACCTTCCGGCGATATTATAGAATTACCGGTAAAAGGTAATTTTAAACAAGGTTTTGGCGTATTGGAATATTTTATTTCCACCCACGGGGTACGAAAGGGTTTGTCGGATACCGCCCTTAGGACCGCTAATGCCGGATATTTAACCCGTCGTTTGGTGGATGTTTCGCAAGACGTAATTATTGCCGAAGATGACTGCGGTGATAAAGATGGATTTACCATGACCCAGGAAGAGAGTTTGGCGATCGGCTCGGATTTGGTTTCTCGGATTGTAGGCCGTTATGTTGCCGTTGATATAAAAAATACAAAAGGAAAGGTAGTTGCCAAAAGAGGGAAAATAATAGATTCCGACTTAGCGGATAAATTAAACAAGGAGGATATAAAGGAAGCGACGATCAGGTCAGTATTGTCATGCAAGCTGCATCGGGGCGTTTGTGCTAAATGTTACGGCTGGGATTTGGGGCACAACAAAAAAGTGGCTCTAGGTACTGCCGCCGGGATTATTGCCGCTCAATCAATCGGTGAGCCGGGCACACAGTTGACAATGAGGACCTTTCACACCGGTGGTATCGCTGGCGTGGATGATATTACTCAAGGTTTACCGCGGGTAGAAGAAATTTTTGAAGCGCGGCCGCCAAAGCGCAAGGCTTTCATTGCCGATGTAAGCGGAACCGTAAAAATTGAATCCGCCCAAAGAACCATAGAAGATGAAACCGGCAAGGTGGTGGTTACTAACCCGCAAGTCAAGATTCTTAAGATCAAATATAAAGGCGAAGCAACACAAAAGTATTACTTTTCCGAGGTTTTAAAAGGGCTTGTAAGCAAAGCCAAGAAGAAGCCTACCCTCAAAGACGTTAAAGTGGTAGTTAAAGATGAAGAAGAAGTTAAGGCCGGTGCTAAGCTGTTTTCTGTCGGGCGCAAAAAAGTTGTTGCTGAATACTCCGGCATTGTAGAAATTAATAAAGATTTTGTAAAAGTAAAGGGTAATGCTAACAAGGTGAAAGAGTTTATTGTCCCTAAAGGTATGGGTATTATTCTTAGTGACGGAGACAAGGTTAATGAGGGCGACCAGCTAACCGATGGCAGTATGGATTTGCAGCAGTTATTTAAATTACGCGGCAAGCTTAATACTCAAAAATATATTATTAAAGAAATTCAGAGCGTATATTCGTCTCAGGGTCAGCCTCTCAACGACAAGCACATAGAAATTATTGCCAAACAGATGTTCTCCCGTTATTATATTACCGAGTCCGGGGGAACCGATTTATTACCGGGTGAAATAGTAGAAAGCGCGGTAATGGGCCGGGCCAACGAGCAAGCTAAAAAAGACAAGAAAGAGCTGGTTAAAGGCGAGCGTTTACTTCTCGGTATTACCAAGGCATCACTCACAACTGACAGTTTTCTCTCTTCCGCCTCGTTTCAGGAAACAGCCAGGGTATTGATCGAATCAGCGGTTAGCGGCAAGATTGATTACCTGGAAGGTTTAAAGGAAAATGTGATTATTGGCCGTTTGATTCCGGCCGGAACCGGCTTTAAGGGCAAACAGATTAGGGCCGATTATTCTGATATCACGAATCCAAACAAATAAATGTCATCGTGCTTCGCACATCCCGCACTACAAATGCGGGTCATGCAAATAATTTTACGAATATAACGAATAAAAAAATACCTCCGAGTACTGAACCGTACCCCAAAAAGTGGACACTTCGTGTCCACTTTTTTAGTGGTTCAAATAATGTATAATAAACTCATAATAAATTGTATGTATAAAAACATGTTTACCCAGGAACAAATAGAGCAACTGCTTATCAACAAAAATGTTGTTAGGTGCACGCCCAAGGCAATTACC
>JAUVLY010000029.1 GCA_030600505.1 Candidatus Falkowiibacteriota bacterium | reverse complement strand
TATTAATAAAGTACCTAAGCATTGCTTCGGTCGTACGATAGTCGGCAATTACTCCATCTTTTAACGGTTTAACCGCGATAATGCTGTCAGGCGTACGCCCGAGCATGTCTTTAGCTTCATTGCCAACCGCTAATATTTTCTTGTCATTAACCGACACGGCCACAACGCTAGGCTCATTAATAACAATCCCGCGCTTAGGAAGATGGACCAAGGTATAGGTCGTACCCAAATCAATCCCGATTCGTTTTATAAACATATATTAAAACATAATATTACCTAAAATGCAAAAACATTTTAGGCCTATTAACTATTTAACTATAACAAAATGAAAAACAAAAAACAAGGACAAATTTCCCTTGTTTATTTCTTTTGTCATTTTGACCCCGCATTTGCGGGGGAAGAATCTCGTGAATACAGTCACGGGATCCTTTACCACGGGCACTTCCTTCGGTCGCACTCCGCTAGCGCTTCGTTCAGGATGACACAGTAGATAACTATTCGGCTCTAAGTGCTTCTACCGGTTCTAAGCGAGCGGCTTTGCGCGCCGGATACACCCCGAAGGCCAAGCCAAAAATGCCAGAAAAGCCCAGGGCGACAATATAAGCCTTTACTGGAATGACGAATTCCCAATTTAAACCGTAGGCACTGGCGCCAAAAGACACCAGACAGGAAATCGCAACCCCAATGCTGGTTCCGATAATTCCGCCAAACAAAGTTATTAATACCGACTCAATTAAAAATTGCCACATAATATCCTGATATTTCGCCCCAACTGCTTTCCTGAGCCCGATTTCCGCTGTTCGCTCGCTTACCACCACATACATTATATTCATTATCCCAACCCCGCCAACAACAAGTGATATCGCCACTATTGCCAAGAGTAAAAGAGTAATCGCTCCGGTAACCGTTTCCATTATCTCCATGGACTCAACCATGGTGACTACCCGGAAATCATCTTTACCGGTATCAAAAATGCCTTGGCTCGGACCCTCCGGATGAGGTAAGTCATGGTTGTCGCGCAAAATAAAACGAGCCTCTTCCGTTGTGTCGTCAATTCGATCAACATCAGCCACTTTAAACATTTGGTATTGAACGTGATTTATACCCATTACTCTTTTCTGCAGGGTTCGAATCGGAATATACACGATTTTATCAAAATCAAAGGTCATCATCGCGCCCCGCTCCTCCAGTACGCCAATAACACGAAATTTACTTTTTCTTACTTTGATCGATTTACCGATCGGATCCGAGTCGCCAAATAAATCATGCTTTATTTCTTTGCCCAATACCACCACACTCGCCAATGACCGATCCTCGGCGGCAGTAAACCAACGTCCATGCTCAACCTCGCTTTTATCTATTTCTATATATGAACTGGTTTGACCTAAGATCATGGCTAATTTCATTTCACTGCCGTAACTTACTTGTTCCTGCCCGATAATACCGGCATAACCGTCAATTACATTAGGCAATTTAAGAACATCCTCAAAATCCTCAAGAGTTAAAGATGTTGGCTGGACTCCCTGGGCAATGGCAGCCGCGCTTTGTTGCTCACCAGCAGTGCCGGACTTGGTACTGGGTACCTTAATTTCTATTTCAAACATATCTGAACCGCCAAAAGATTCTATTTCACCGACAATAAGCCCATTAATCCCTTCACCGGCGGAAAAAACAATAATCACGCTGGCAATACCGATCACCATACCCAAAACCGTTAACGCGGTCCTAACCTTATTGGTCTTAAGCGCGATTGTGGCTGATTTAATTGTGTCTAAAATATGCATAAACACTACCTCACCCCCCGACCCCTCTCCTTCTTAAGGAGAGGGGAGAAATATTTATATTACGTTTATTCGTATCTAAGGGCCTCTACCGGCTCCAATTTACTGGCTTTGCGAGCCGGGTAAAGGCCGAAAATAATCCCCACAATAGATGATACTCCGACCGCTAATAATATTGACTGAATCGACAAAATAAAAGCCCATTCATAACCCATGAATTGGGCTCCAGTCGCGATTAAAAAAGAAATTACCGCGCCGCCGATTATTCCGATTATCCCGCCAAGCAGAGTAACCGCAACCGACTCGAGTAAAAACTGATTCATAATATTTGCAGTGCGGGCACCAAGCGCTTTCCGAAGGCCAATTTCCCGCGTCCGCTCGGTTACCGCCACCAACATAATATTCATTATTCCAATTCCACCAACCAAAAGGGACAAAGCCGCCATGGCCGCGAGAAAATATTTTAACGCATTAGTAACCGTGGTAATCATATCCAAAGCTTGGGCGCCGCTGCGCACCGTAAAATCGTCATTTTTTCCGCTTGAATCAATAATGTCATGCCGCTCCCTGAGAGTCAGCTTAACATCCGTAAGCGCCTGGTCAATGTTATCTTCATGGTCAACTTTGGCCCGGATCAAACCCAAATGGTTGACTCCGGCAATCAACTTCTGCATAGTCATAATCGGAATAAAAACCTGATCGTCGTAATCCTGAAAAGCAACTGTCCCTCGTTCTTTCATTACCCCAATCACCGAAAATGTATGTTTTTTGATTTTGACCCGCTGTCCGACTGCCTCGGTTTCACCGAACAACTCGTCATTGACCGTGGCACCAAGAACAACCACCCGGCTTAAATTTCGTTCTTCCTCTTTAGTGAATAACCGACCACGATCCAATTCCCCATCCTCTACTGTAATAAAGCCGGCATTGCAACCGCTTAAATTAGTATCATAAGAATGCGCGCCCCAGCTTACCGTACCCACCCCCTTGGTGTAAGCGACCACGTCTATCAAATTTGGCACGTTTTTCTTTTCCTTCAATGCCATTGCGTCATCGTAGGTCAAAGTGGTAATTGAAATTCCCATCATCGAAGCGGGTGGCCCTTCTTCATCGGCTGACCCGCCGGGCATAACACCGATTATGTTGGCACCAAGTGACTTTACCTGCCCCAAAATCAAACTCTGGGCTCCGGCACCAACCGCCATAATCACAATCACCGCCCCCACGCCAATAACAATGCCCAGCATAGTTAAAAAACTCCGGCCCTTGTTGGCCAGCAAGGCAGCTAGTGAAGTGTGGATTGATTGGGTGAAGGTCTCAAGCATAAAAAAATTCCAAATTATAAGCACCAAATTACAAATAAATTACAAATTCGAAATCCCAATGACCAAAACTAATAGCCTTCAAGATTGTTTGGAATTTAAAATTTGGAGCTTATTTGGAATTTGGAATTTGTTATTTTAAGAGGTCTCCATCATGCGCTAGGCGCCTGTTTTTTACCGACCTATCCTCCACAATCAAACCATCACGGACGTTTATTACCCGCTTAGCGTGCTCGGCCGTATAGGTTTCGTGAGTAACAAGGATAATGGTATTGCCGACCTGGTTTAATTTCTGCAAAATTTCCATTATCTGAATACCGGACTTTGAATCAAGATTACCGGTCGGCTCATCGGCAAAAATAATTGAAGGGTTGTTGACCAGAGCCCGGGCAATCGCTACCCGCTGTTTTTCACCGCCCGATATTTGATTGGTAAAATAATCCAGGCGGTGCCCCAAGCCTACATCCTCCAGTACCCGGCGCGCCCGTTCATCTATATTTTTTTTATCCCGCGCGTAAGTTAAAGGAAGTTTAACATTATCCAGAACTGTAGTACGAGCGAGCAAATTAAATGATTGAAAAACAAAACCGATCTTTGCGTTCCGCAGATCAGCCAACTCATTATCACTTAAAGTAGCGACATCCCGGCCGGCAAAATCATATCTGCCCTCACTGGCCCGGTCCAGCAGACCCATAATATGCATTAGAGTTGATTTACCGGAACCACTCGGACCCATAATCGCCACAAATTCGCCTTCATTAATAACAAAAGAAAGCCCGTGCAATACCTTGGTCACGAGCTTTTCATTCTCAAATTGCTTTTTTAAATCTTTTATCTGGATTAACATTTTGTTGCTAATTATATAATGCCCTCTGGGTACATATCATTACAAATTCACGAATCAACCTTTTTAATGTTTGAGCCGGGCGTCCCGCCCGCGAGATTTTATCGCTTCGAAAGTCGCAGGCCAGAGGCCTTGCTCCAACATTATAAAAATCCAAATTAGTATTCGTAAATTTGTACTGATTCGTAATTCGTAACGGTTTATTTACCATTAACGATTGAAGTAACCACTATTTCCCCGGCTTTAACTCCGTCCAGAATTTCAACCATTCCTTCGTCACCTCTTAGTCCTAAAACAACTGAACGTTCATCAATATTTTTGCCAACTAAAACTCGGATAAACTTACCGTCGCCATTTTTACTAATAATTGACCGGCTGGGAACGGTTATTACGTCACTTTTTTCAGCCGTGGTAAGGATGATATTAGCAGTCATGCCGGACTTTACCGCATGCTCAAGGGGAATAAAGCTTATTAATACTTTATAGTAGATCACATCCTGGACCACAGTTTCCGCCGGCTCAATAAAAAATACTTCGCCATTTAATTTGATGTCTTCACCATAAGCATCAAGAGTGATCTCTGCCGGATCCCTGAGCTCGATCTTGGCAATATCCGCCTCTGAAATTAAAACCTCAATCTCATAATCGTTTTTACCGAGCATGGAAATTACGGCTCCGCCGCCCACACTAACCTGTTCACCCTTTTCGTAATCGGCGCGGGTAATAGTCCCGTCAATCGGGGCGTAAACGCGAGAATGTTCAAGCTGTTCTATAATATTATTTAACCCTGCTTCGGTCTGCTTGACCCTGGCTTGATCAAGCGACACATCATAACGGCTGGCCGGTGCTAAAATTTGGCTAAGTTTTGCCTGAGAAACAAACCAGGCCTCATTAGAGGTATTTACTTTTGATTCACCGGCTATTACCAAACTGTCACCGCTAAGCTGGGCAGTGGCAAGGGCATTCTCGGCGTCTAAGACAGCCTTTTCATAATTGGCCATAACGGTGGCGAGCGCATTTGCCATCTCAGCTACCTTGGTTTCATAATTTAAAATCGCGTCTGAAAGCGTTTGCTTATTGCCCTGAACCGCGGTTATAGCCGTGCCCACGGCAGTCTGCTGGGTGCTAATGGTAACTTTAAAAGCGTCCAATTCGGCCTGGGTAAAGGCGGAAGAAGTAATACTATGCTCCAGAGCGCTAAAACAATTATTTAAAGCGGAAAAAACCTTATTAAAAAGATAAATTGTATTCTCCTGGGTATTAAGCACTTTGCTGCTAGTGGTACTGGTTTTGGCTATTAATAAACTGCTGTTTGCGCTCGCTAAGAGTGTCTGTGCTTCGGCGTATTCTCCTTCGGTAGCGGTCTTATAGCCCGGGTCTGATTTTGATAGCTGATCCTTGGCATCTTCGTCGGTCAGTACCCGATTAATAGCGTCAAGCGCATTATTGGCAATAGTATTTTTCTCTTCAACGGTTGTTAATGCTGTCTCGATCGCATCATCCAAAGCGTTTTGATAAGTAGCGGAGGTGTTGCTGAGATTTGTCTTCGCTGTAGCAACGGCTTGCTCGGTCGGGGTGAGGTCAGAGGCTAGCGGAGACATAAGATCGGCTAAAGTTTTTTCGGCCTGCCGATTCGACTCGTTAACAGCAGCTTTGGTCTTTTCCAGCTCAATTTTTGCCGACTCATAAGCGGCTTTAGCCTGGGCCTCGCCGGCCCGGACCACGGCAATATCATGACTGGTCGCGCCGGCAATCAATTTATTAAGGTTTTCACGCGCCACCTGCAAATTGGCTTCAGCTTCCTGTTTTTTAATATCCAAATCAGTGTGCTCCAGTTCGGCCAACAACTGATCCTTAACTACCGAATCGCCAACACTAACCAAGACTTGGGCGATCCGGCCGGAGTTTAAAAAATTCAAATCAATTTCTTTGTCCGCCTTAACCGTACCGGTTTCAGTTACGGTTTGAACAATATTACCCAGCTCAGCTTTGGCGGTCTTGTATGTTATTTCTTCGGATCCGCCCATAAAGCTTAGCATAGCGATAATGCCGGCAACAGCGATAATAACTAATATGATAATTGCTTTTTTTATAGACATACTTTTTTATTTTTTTATTTTATCTCGATTATTTATTATTATTTTCACTTTATTAACAAACTCATCTATATTAAGCTCTGATTTAATAAAATAATATTCCGCCCCGATATTCTGGCAGCGCTCCTTAACCGCTTTATCGGAGTAATTCGTAAATATAAAAACAGGGATATTATTGATTTGCTTGTCACCTTTAATTGATTTTAATAGCGCAAAACCCTCAGTGTCAGGCAATATCAAATCAAGTACAATCGCGGTTGGAAGGGCTAATTTGATCTGCTCTATAGCGGTATTTATTGTGCCGGTTCCATTATGAATTATGGTCTCAAAACCATCAACCCTAAACTTGGCCTGCAAACCATAAAGCAGAGCGGCATCGTCTTCTATAATGAAGATTTTCTTCGCCATTTTTAGATAATTATTGCTAATTATATCTAACTTTTTATACTAGTATTATAGCACATTTTACCCTATTTTACAAAATAAATATCTACCTCACCCCCAAGCCCCTCTCCTTCTTAAGGAGAGGGGAGATATTGACTAAAAATAAAAAAATATAGTCTTTCAACTATATAAAAAACATAGATGGCAAGCCACAATATCCTAGGGGTAAACCCTGGTATTGCGGCGGCGCCAAGTTACGAATTAATATGATTAGAATTACAAATATTTATTTGTTGTATTTGTAGCTGATTTGTTGATTTGTAATCATGCGAATTTTCTAATTACTCCTTTGACAATCCCCTGAATCAGCGGATCCTTGGCATAGATCGGTTTCATAGCACTATTAGCCGGCTGCAAACGAATCCGATTGGTTTCGCGGTAAAACTTCTTCAGTGTGGCATAGGCATTGTTGAGTAGTGCCACGACCACATCACCGCTCTTGGGCGATGGATTGCGCTCAACTATTACAAAATCACCATCAAGGATCCCCTCCTCGATCATTGATTCGCCCTTGACCTTGAGGACGTAAGAGTTGGCCCGGTCTGTAACCAGATCAGCCGGTACGGCAATGGTTTCGTTCTCCTCAATTGCTTCAATCGGCTCACCAGCCGTAATTAAACCAGCCAAAGGCAAAGACAAAGCTTCTTGCCAATTAACCTTTACCGGGTTTAGCTCGATTGAGCGCGCCTCGTTAAATGACTTCTTTAAAAAACCCTTGGACTTAAGATTCTCAATATGCGCGTGAACCGTTGCCGGGCTGGACAAACCAAAGTGGTCGCCAATTTCCCTAAGCGAAGGAGCAAAGCCATGCTCGCGGGCAAAATCATTTATAAAATCCAAAATCTCGCGTTGACGTTTTGTTAAATTTTTCCCCATATGTTTAATAGCACGCAACACATAACATATAACATGTAACACGCAACATTAAAAATTATATATTTAAAGTTATATAGTTTTGACCAGCCCGTCAATTTTTATACCCAAAGTGACGGGCAGGGAATTTTTGTTTTTATGGACATATTTTAGGCCTCGCAAAAGGTCTTATATTTATCCACAGATTCAAATGAACTATATATACAGTATACACGAACAAAAAACGAAAGTCAAGCAGACAACATTAACTAGAATATTAAAGCAAAATATAGTATAATATGTATATTATAAATTAAATAATTATTTACAGAATTTACACGTTTGAATGTTTTATAGACCCTCTGTCATCCTGAGCATAGCGAAGGATCTCGTTTCTATTCACGGGATTCTTCACTCCCTACGGGAGTTCAGAATGACAGAAACGACCAAATGCATAAATTCTAATTAACGAAAATATTCTATGAAATTTTCTAATCCCCTATTCTTTTTTAGCATTATTATCGGCATTAGTTTAGTTTTCTCCCCGGTTATGGCTATAACCTTTGACCCTAATCTCATTATCAGTGACGCGGAGATATTGGACGCCAGCTCGATGAGCCTGGCGGAAATAGACCAGTTTCTCAAGGGTAAAGGCGGCTATATTTCCAGCCGCAGCTTTCCTGACCACGAAGGCAATGTAAAATCAACCGCCGAAATAATCTACAACGCGGCCCACAACTGGGACTGTGAAAAAGCGGTTAACCTTTCGGATAATCCGACTGAAGCGGAAAAAACCCTTAAATGCGAGCCGGTTACGATGAACCCGCAATTCCTTCTGGTCCTTCTCCAGAAGGAGCAAAGCCTGATTGATGATAAAACCCCCACGCAAGGCCAGCTTGATTGGGCTACCGGCTATGGCTGTCCGGATGGCGGCGGCTGTAATGACCGCTGGCGCGGCATCGGCAAGCAGATCAATTCCGCTTCGCTCCAATTCTTTGATTACATTGAGAACCCCAGTCATTATAAATACCGGCCCGGGCAAACCTATACTCTCACCAACACCGGCCGACCGGATTCTATAGTTACACCCCAGAACAGAGCCACAGCCGCGCTCTATAACTATACTCCGCATGTCTATAATGGTAATTTCAACTTTTTTAAACTCTGGCTTAAATATTTCACTGTCCTCTATCCTTCCAATACCCTGCTTCAGGTAAAAGGCGAAGTCGGCGTTTGGCTGATCAAAGATGGCGTACGCCGGCCCTTCCTGACTAAAGGGGCGCTAACCTCCCGCTATGACATTAATAAAGTAATTCAGGTAAATAAGTCTGATTTGGAAAAATATCCAACCGGCGATCCGATTAAATTCCACCAATACGCTCTGGTTCGGAGCCCGCGCGGAACCGTGTTTCTGCTGGTTGATGACAAACGCCGCGGCTTTGCCTCAGGCGAGGCGCTCAGGCTAATCGGCATTAACCCGGAAGAGATAATTGACGCCAGTTGGGATGATATCAATGTTTATGACGAAGGTCTGCCCATTACCGCTGACTCCACTTATCCAATGGGAGCGCTACTCCAGGACAAATCAACCGGCGGGATCTACTATGTCTCCGAAGGGACCAAGGCCCCGCTCTGGGATGC
>JAUVLY010000133.1 GCA_030600505.1 Candidatus Falkowiibacteriota bacterium | reverse complement strand
CCGGTGCGGGCAACTAGATCCAAATTAGAAAAATTAACTATTATCGCGTTTTGCCCTCTTTGCTTAATGGTTTTTTTTACGTATTTATAAAGACCCGTTGAAACCAACTCCGGTGTATCCTTATAATCATCCACCCTCGGGCCGGGGCTAATTATTATTTCCGCTTCTTCAATTAGCTGATTAGCTCCACCGTTAAAAAAATGCGTAATATAAGCAATCTTTTCCGAGTCTGATAAATAGCTTAACTTATACCCGGCTTGTCCTAAGCATCCGCAGAGAGTGCTGTTAATATTATTTATTGTACTCATGGGCCACTTTCTGCTTGTTCCCAGACAGTAATGTCCGGCCTCGCAGTTTCCGGCCTGATTTTT
This sequence comes from Candidatus Falkowiibacteriota bacterium, assembly GCA_030600505.1. Lineage (GTDB taxonomy): Bacteria > Patescibacteriota > Patescibacteriia > Patescibacteriales > UBA12075 > JAGLNE01. The sequence continues at coordinate 1,981 of JAUVLY010000133.1, read as the reverse complement.
TGGTAATCCAATAGACGATCCAGAGGCTTTCAGCGTACAAACCGGATAATCAGTAATTAATTTATCAAAATTACTGGTGTCGGCCTGACTAATCGCATTACCTTCGCTAGGTGGTGCTATCCCCCAGCCGTCAAAAATGCAAATTACTAGTAGTGATGGTTTTTTTATATTAGTCATGTATAACATAAAAACATTAAAACATTAAAACAATTATTTTCATGTTCTAGTGTTTTTATGTTTTTTGTTTTAATGTTCTCGTGTTTTTATGTTCTCGTGTTTTAATAAAGCGCGGAGCGCCTCATCTCCTTAGGCTTTTTCTTTCCGGCTAGCTTTAATACTGTCGGGGCAATATCACTCAAAATACCTTTAGGACGCAGTTTTATTTTATTTTTTTGCCTTTTATTAACAACAATAAACGGTACTAAATTCGTAGTATGCTCGGTATAAATTTCCTGCGTTTCCGGGTTGATCATTTTTTCAATATTCCCGTGGTCGGCCGTAATAAGCACTGTACCTTCGGCCGCGAGATAGGCTTTAACTATCTTACCGACATATTTATCAATATGCTTAACCGTTTTTTTGGCTGCTTCCAAGTTACCGGTATGCCCAACCATGTCCGGGGCGGCAAAGTTGAGTAATGTAAAATCGTATTTCGGACCAAGACGTTTATTGCTTAACCGTAAATTACGGATAACCCGCTTACATAGCTTGTCTGAGCTCATTATCGGCGTCTGGTCATACGATTTAACATCCGGTGACTCAATCATACACTGTTCTTCTCCGGCAACGGTTCCGCTATAACCGCCATTAAAAAAATAAGTAACATGGGCGTATTTTTCCGTTTCCGCAATATATAATTGCTTTAAATCTTTAAACTGCATTGGCAGAGTTTCTCTTAAGTCAAAACTGGGGTAGGCGGTTAAAATATCGTCCAGATCCGGGCCAAAGTCGGTTATCCCGACAAAATATAAATGCTTTAATTTCTTCGGCCGCTTAAACGCGCCCCGGTTCATTTTGTTAAAATCATTCTGGACAAAAGCTTTGCTAAGCTGCCGGCCCCGGTCTGAGCGAAGGTTAAAAAATATCACACTGTCACCATCCTTAATGCGTGTATTGTGGCCTTTGATCTTATTAATTATAAAAGGGGAAATAAATTCATCGCTTTCGCCGCGGTTATAAGCCTCGGTTACGGCATCACGGGCGGTCTTGGCTTTCATTCCTGTTCCATTTACCAGGGCGTTATAGGCCTGTGCCGTCCTATCCCATTTCTTTTTCCTATCCATGGCGTAAAAACGGCCCATTACAGTAGCAATCACTTCATCGTTGGTAAAACGACGCTGCAAATCATAAATTAATTTTAATGATGTATATTTTGGCGAATCACGCCCGTCAGTAAATAAATGAAGGGATACCGAACCCACCCCCCGCTGCTTCAAAAGCTTGAGTAAAGCCGATAAATGCCCCGGATCCGAATGCGGACTCTGGCCGTTGGAAAGCATGCCAACAAGATGCATACGCGAACCCATCTTCTGGACATGCCGGATTGCTCCCAAAAAAGCGGAGTTTTTAAAAAATGTGCCATCCGTAATACTTTTGCTTATCCTTACCGAATCCTGCTCCACCAGCCTCCCGGCACCGATATTCATGTGCCCGGCCTCTGAGTTGCCGACCTGTCCGGTTGGCAAACCGACAAACTTGCCATACGCCCTAAGTTTGGTGCTTGGATATTTGCGCGCCAAACCATCCAAGGTCGGGGTTTTGACCAAACTGATTGGATTCCCCTTATTCGGTTTATCAAGCCCCCACCCGTCGAGGATTATTAAAATTAATGGCAAATTTTTTTGTGTTGATTTTTTATCTTTTGACATGTCTAAATTAAAGTAAAGCACCAAATTATAAATTCCAAATAACAAATAAATTCAAAATCCCAAATTCAAAATCCCAAACAGTTTTGATCATTGAAATTTTAAATTTGGAGCTT
>JAUVLY010000116.1 GCA_030600505.1 Candidatus Falkowiibacteriota bacterium | reverse complement strand
GGAGGAAGTTCTCCTAGGTACTGACTTGCAAAAAACTGACACGGATGACGACGGCTATGACGACAAATCGGAATTATTAAACCTTTATAATCCGGGCGGAGTGGGAGAAATTGTAACCAACCCAAAGATAAAGAAGTACACTAACGCGACTTACCGCTATTCCTTGTATTATCCGGATGCCTGGTCAGTCGAGCGAGTGGGCGGTGATGAGTCAATAATGCTTAAGTTGGATAATAATCAATTTTTTCAAATAATCGTATCCTTGCGTACCGACGGCTTATCCCTTGAGGATTGGTATAAAAAAGAATTTAATGTGCCGACAATTAATTTAGGCCAAAAGCTGTATAAGCAAGGTTGGAGTGGTATAAAAAGCGAGGATGCGATGATAATCTATTTGGTTTATCCAAATGAAGAGAAATTATATACCGTAACTTACAATTTGGGCCTACAGCAAATAATCAGCTATCAAAATATATTTGAAATGATGGTTAATAGCTTGGAGCGTACATAGTGTTATTTTTGCTAGCGCAAAAAGCCGCGCTACAAATGCGGCACATGCGAATTTGATTTTAAAAACTCTCTCGCTTTTCGGTATTTGTTGAGGGATTAGGCAAAAAAACGATGGTAGAAGTAAATAATCAAACAAAAAATAAGATTCCTGTATCTTTAATAGAGAAAGTGGCCAAGGAGTTTCTTAAGGTTCATGAAAGGCAAGAATTTGAACTGTCTATTGTTATTGTCTCCGACAAGGCGATAAAAAAATTAAATCATCGTTATCGTAAACTGGATCAGATTACTGATGTTTTGGCTTTTCCTGGTGATGCTGATGATAAGTTTCTGGGTGAAATAATTATTGATTACGCCCAGATCAAACGCCAGGCGAAATTGTATTCAAACAGCACAGAGGAAGAATTAATTTTTATATTAGTACATGGTTTGTTGCACTTATTGGGGCTTAAGGACGATACTGAGAAAGGAAAGAAAGAAATGATAAAAAAGGGAGAGGAGTTTATTAAAAAATTAAATAAGACAAGTAAGAAAAATAAGATAAATAGGATAAATAAGAAAGAGAGCTAGAATAGTTTTTCTTATTTTTCTTATTTATCATATTTTTAATATTTATGATTAGTATAAAAAGATTATTTAAAAGTTTTCGCTACGCGATCAAGGGGATGATAAAAACCTTAAGAGAAGAGCAGAATTTACGTATTCAGTCTGCGGCCGCGATTATTGTCGTGGCAATGGGCGCTTATTTTGGTTTGGCCAGAATTGAGTGGATAGCCCTAATCTTGGTAATCGGCCTGGTAATAATCATGGAAGTAGTTAATAGCGCGATCGAGCGGGTAACCGACATGCTTAAACCTCGTCTTAATACCTATGTAAAAGAAATTAAGGATATTATGGCAGCCGCGGTTATGCTTGCTTCAATAATAGCCGTATTAGTGGGTTTAATAGTATTTATGCCCTATATTTCTGGTATGTAGCAGACAAGGATTGGCGAAAAAGAATTTTTTTAGTATAATAATATATAACACTAATATGCGAATTAATGCGAATGTCGCGAATTACTATTTAGCTTTATTCGCGTCATTCGTATTTAATTCGTGTCATTCGTATCATATGAAAGAACAAATTGTAGCCGGGCTGGATATTGGATCAACCACGATTCGTCTGGTCGTCGGGCAACAAAAAAATAATATAGAAGATGAGGCAATTCAGATAATTGGCGCGATTAGCGTGCCGGCTCAGGGAATAAGCAAGGGAGTGGTTAAATCAATTGAAGATGTTACTTCATCAATTTCGGCCTGTTTGGAACGCGCGGAAAGGCTGGTCGGCGTGCCGATCGATTCGGTTTGGGTAAGTATTAACAGTCCGCATATTAAGTGTGAGCGTAGCCGCGGTGTAGTAGCGGTTTCCCGGAGTGACGGTGAGATAAGCCAGGATGACGTGGAAAGAGCTCTGGAAGCGGCCCGTGCCTTGTCAGTACCGCCAAATTATGAGATTTTGCATGTTATACCGGTTAAATTTAGTGTTGACAATCAGGAAGACATAAAAGATCCGGTGGGCATGACCGGAGTCCGTTTGGAAGTTGAAACTTTAATAATCCAGGGTCTTTCGAGCCAAATAAAAAATTTGACCAAAGCAATTTTCCGGACCGGTTTGGATATAGAAGATTTGGTGCTTTCTCCTCTGGCCGCCGCCGAGGCGGTAGTGGGACCGAAGCAAAAGGAATTGGGAGCCGCCTTGGTTAATATCGGGGCGAGCACTACCAGCTTGTCTGTTTTTGAAGAAGGGGAGCTCCTTCATACGGCCGTGATCCCGATCGGCTCGGAGCATATAACGGCGGATGTCGCGATCGGGCTTAGGTGCCCGATCAATTTGGCTGATCGTATAAAAAAAGAATTTGGCTGCGCGCGGCCGTCCAAATACACGAAAAAGGATGAGCTTGACCTTAGTGAATTAGCCAAAGAAGAGGACGTGGCCGATGAATTAAATAATATTTCCAAGAAGTATTTGGCGGAAATAATCGCCGCCCGGGTGGAAGAAATATTTGAAAAGATCGATGAAGAATTTAAAAAGATAGAAAGATCAGGCATGTTGCCGGGCGGGGTATTTTTGATTGGCGGCGGAACCAGGCTGTCGGATATAGTTGAAGTTGGAAAAAATAAATTGCGCTTGCCGGTCGCGCTCGGGACCAGTACAATGGACTCGGTAATTGACAAAGTAAATGAAACCGAA
>JAUVLY010000138.1 GCA_030600505.1 Candidatus Falkowiibacteriota bacterium | reverse complement strand
GATATTTTTTAATTTTTTACGGGACAAGGATTTCCGCCAGCAGATCGTCTGGGGCGGAGAGGAATACAAAGCTAAGCATTGGCAACCGGTTGAGATATATATGTATCCGCACAATTTAATACTTAATTTTTGGACAGAGCTGGGACTGCTGGGGGCTTTGTTATTTATTTGGATTATAATCCGTTTTTTTATGATTAGTATTCAGATGATTAATAAGCGAGTTATAGGTTATGAGTTCTGGGTTATGGGTATAATGGGGGCGATGATTGTTGTTGTGGTGCACGGCATTGTTGACGTTCCATATTTTAAAAATGATCTGGCGATTATATTTTGGGTGCTGATAAGTATAATCGGGATTATGAAGCTTGAAATAAAAGAAGATAATAAAAATAGTTGACAAATTCCCAAAATGGGAATATAATTAAAATTAATGAGAGTTATTTCAATAAAAAAAATAAGAAATTTTTGGGAAGATAAAAAATACAGTGACTCAGAGCAAGCGCTAAGAGCCTGGTATTGGGAAATGAAAAAGGAAAAATGGCAATCACCCGATGATGTAAAAAGAAAATACAAAAATGCCAGCATTATTGGGCATGAACGGATTGTATTTAATATTAAGGGAAATAAATATAGGTTGATAGTGGTGATAAAATATAAATTTCAAATAATTTTTATTAGATTTGTCGGCACTCACGATGAGTATGATAAAATAAACGCTAAAAATATATGAATATTAAACCGATAAAAACTAAAAAAGATCATCAAAACGCTTTAAAGCGGGTTGAAAAAATATGGGACGCTAAACCAAATTCAAAAGCAGGCGACGAGCTTGATATTTTAGCTACGCTGATAGAGCATTATGAAGAAAATAATTACCCGATTTTACCGCCAGACCCGATTGAAGCTATTAAGTTTCGCATGGATCAAATAGGATTAGAGCAAAAAGATTTAGCCAAGATAATCGGCGCGAACAGAACTTCAGAAATATTAAAGAGAAAAAGGAATTTAACATTGAAGATGATAAGGTTATTGCATTTAAATTTTGGTATCCCAACTGATTCTTTGATTGGATAATTAAATGGATAAAAAAATAATTTTGCAAAAATTTATTGTTGATTCGGGCCATTGCTCACGCCGGCAGGCCACTGAGTTAATTCGTTCCGGCCGAGTTAAAGTTAACGGCAAGGTAGCGGAATTAGGGCAAAAAGTTTTATTAAATGATAAAGTGCAGGTTGGCGAAAAAATTCTTAAAATTGAAATTGAAAAAATTTATATTATATTGAATAAACCAGTCGTTTATACGTGCACAAATAGGAAATTTAAGGGCGAAAAAAATATTTTTGATTTGGTTGAGAATAAAAATAGATTATTCGCGGTTGGGCGCTTGGACAAGGACAGCCACGGTTTGGTGCTTGTTACTAATGATGGGGACATAACCGAGCTGATCACGCATCCGCGTTATGAGCATGAGAAAGAGTACGTGGTTCAATTAAGAATTAAGAATGAAGAATTAAAAATTAAGGAAATCGCAAGTGATTTATTAAAAGGAATTGATATTAGTGAAGGGGATGGAATGGTTAAGGCGAAGGAAATAGAATATTTAGGTCAGGGAAAGTTTAAAATAATTTTAACTTCCGGCAAAAAACGGCAGATAAGGAGGATGTTTAAAGCCCTAGATCTAGAGGTTGTGGATTTGGTTAGAGTAAGGATTGGTAGTATTGAGTTGGGAGAGTTAAAAACCGGTGAGTGGCGGCATTTAAAGAAAGATGAAATTAGTAGATTGTTAAAAGTTAAGAGTTAATTGTTAATTGTTAATGGTTAATAGTTATCCAGGAGAGGTGGCTCGAGTCCCGCCTACGCTAAAGCTTTGGCGGGCAAGGGTTGAAGGATTTGTTTAAAATTTTTACTCAGAGCGGAGGGATGCCGGAGCGGTTGAACGGGGCACTCTCGAAAAGTGCTGTGTCCTCACGGGCACCGGGAGTTCGAATCTCCCTCCCTCCGCTTTGAGCTCCGCGCTCTTTAATGCACCTGTCGTTCAACGGATAGGACGCAAGTTTCCGGAACTTGTGATGCAGGTTCGATTCCTGCCAGGTGCACATATGATATTAAAGACTAATTTGTACAAAAAAATAGCTAAATTGCTTAAGCTGGATAAGCCTTTGGTTATTTTTGACATGGAGGCGACCGGTCTTAATTTGCATTCGGACAAAATAGTGGAGCTGGCCTATATTAAAGTTTGG
>JAUVLY010000069.1 GCA_030600505.1 Candidatus Falkowiibacteriota bacterium | reverse complement strand
AAATTCCTAAAAAAGGAACTCCTGTTGTTGAACAAGAAAAGAGGGTTGTGGAGGAGAAAAAAGTTGAGAAAATTGAAAAACCGCAACAAGAGACAAGAGACAAGCCTGTCTTTACTAAAACCCCTAACGACTTTGTTCAGGGTAAAACGGCGGATAAACCCGCCCACAGTCGCTCCGCTCCAGTTGTAGCGGGCAAGCCCTCCTACGCTAAAGCTTCGGCGGACAAGCAGGATGACACTGTTATTTGGGGCTTACTGCTTGGTTTAGTTGTTATATCAACAGTTAGCTTCTTTAGCCCGTATTTAAATCATCCGCTGGGGATAGGGTATGTGATTCTTTGTGCGTATTTAATTAGTGAGAAATAAATAAAATTTGTCATTCTGAGTCGGAGCGAAGAATCCCGTGGATGTAGAGGCGAGATCCTTCGTCGCTCCGCTCCTCAGGATGACAGCACAAACACCTTGCATTAATTCCCAAATTCCTGTATATTACAAATTATACAAATTTAATTCAAAAATATATGTCTGATCAAATTATTTCAGAGGAGGGTTATGATAAATTGAGTGATGAATTGGAAAATATAAGTACGCTTAAGCGTAAAGAGATAGCCAAAAGGATACAACTAGCCAAAGATATGGGGGATTTAAGTGAGAATGCCGAATACTCTGAGGCCAAAGACGCGCAAGCTTTCAATGAGGGCCGCATTCTTGAGCTTAAACAAATCCTGAAAAACGTAACGATTGTTAAAAACGGTCAAAATAGCGGTAAGGTCGCGATGGGCTCGCGTGTCAAAGTTAAGGTTAACGACGAAAAACGAGAATATATTATTGTTAGTTTTAATGAAGCTGACCCGGTTAATGGAAAAATTTCCAACGAGTCTCCCTTGGGTCAGGCATTTTTGGATAAAAAATCAGGTGAAACCGTGTCCGTAGAGACTCCCAAGGGTATAACAGAGTATAAGATAGTAAATATAAGTTAAATTCCTTGAATTATGTTGGAGCAAGGCCTCTGGCCTGCGACGTTAAAATCGATAAAATCTCGCGGGCGGGGACGCCCGGCTCAAACATAAAAAATCAGCCAAATCAACGGCTGTTTTTTTATTCTATTATCTCCCTATAAATATTCGCATGCTTGCCCGTCCGAAGCTTTAGCGAAGGCGGGTGCCCCATTTGTAGTGGGGCTTTTTGCGCTAGCAAAAATAACCTTTAAATAAGCCTAAATATATGATATAATGATATTAGTAAAGCTAAATATATGGATATTTGTATATTTTTAGCTAATATTGAATAATTAATTCTAATATACCATTATTTTTGTTATTTTGCCTAACGGCAAAAGCCGCAATAGCGAATGCGGCACATGCGAATAAAGAAATTAAGAACCTTATGCTCTTGAACACAAAAGCTTAATTTCTAATTCGTATGACCCGCATTTGTAGCGCGGGATGTGCGAAGCACGATGACATAAATAATGGTAAAAAAGCTTATGGATGCTTATTGCGTAAAATGTAAGGCTAAACAAGAAATGAAGGACATGAAAGAAGTGGAAATGAAGGGAAAAGGCGGAAAACCCCGCCGCGCTGCCAAAGGAACTTGCCCGGTATGCGGCACAACTATGTTTAGGATTTTGCCTAACAAAAAATAGGCCTTACTTTCTAAGACTCAAACAAAAACACTCCCGAGGTTTCGGGAGTGTTTTTAAATACATAACTAAAATACGTTGGAGCAAGGCCTCTGGCCTGCGACGTTAAAAGCTTCTAAATCTCGCGGGCGGGACGCCCGGCTCAAACACACACATATTTTTTCTACTTCACATTCAAAACAATTTTATTAAGGGCGTTAAGATCAATTGACACTTTGTCACCTTCCTTGATCTTACCTTCAATAATATCCAGGGCCAGCTCGTCCAATATCATATTTTGGATCAGACGCTTTAAAGGCCGGGCGCCAAAGGTAGTGTCATAGCCTTTAATCGCCAGATGTTTTTTTATCTTAGAGGCAATGCGTATTTTAATGTTCTTGTCACGCAATCTGGTTTCAACTTTGTTTAATTCCAGCTTAACAATTTGCTGCAACACTTCTTTGCTTAGGCTTTTAAATACCACAATTTCATCAATTCGGTTTAAAAATTCAAGTTTAAAATTATCTTTAAGTATTTTATCTATTTTTTCCCGCATCTCTTCCGTTGGCATCACGTGCGCCTCGTTTTTATTATTGGCATCGGCAAAGCCGATTGAATATTGTTTGATCACTTCATTGCCCAGATTACTGGTCATAATAATTATTGTATTCTTAAAGTTAACCATCCGCCCTTTAGAGTCGGTTAAACGGCCGTCATCCAGTATTTGCAAGAGAATATTAAATACTTCCGGATGGGCTTTTTCGATCTCATCAAAAAGGATAACCGAGTAAGGACGGCGGCGGACTTTTTCGGTCAATTGTCCGCCTTCATCATGCCCGACATAGCCCGGTGGTGACCCGATGATCTTGGCAACTGAATGTTTCTCCATAAATTCACTCATATCCAGCCTAATTAAAGATTGCTCATCATTAAACATAAATTCGGCCAGAGTTTTAGCCAATTCGGTCTTACCGACTCCGGTCGGCCCGACAAAAAGGAAGGAGCCAATCGGCTTGTCTATCTCGCCAATTCCGGCCCGAGAGCGCCTAATGGCGTTAGCGACCGACTTTATAGCCTCATCCTGGCCTTTGACCCGATTAGCCAATACCGCTTCGGCTTTGGCTAGCTTCTTGATCTCACTTTGCAGCATTTTGGACACCGGGATGCCGGTCCAGCGCGAAACTACTTTAGCCACATCTTCTTCGTCTATTTCTTCTTTTAATATTCTTTGGCCGTTTTTTTGGATACTGGTAAGTTCTTTTTCTTGTTTTTTTATCCTCTTTTCCAAATCGGGTATCAGGGAGTAGCGGATCTCAGCCACCTTTGTCAGGTCATCACCGCGGCGTTCAATTATTTCCGCCTCGGCTTTTAGCTCATCAATATCTTTTTTAATATTACTAATTTCGCCGATTATGTGTTTTTCATTATTCCAATGCAGTTCCAGCTGGGCCGCCTCTTCTTTGATTTCTTCCAAACGCTTATTCAGTTTGCGGATTTGCGTTTGCTTGCCTTTATCTTGCTTAAAGCCGGCTTTTTCGATTTCCAGCTTTGTAATTTCCCGCTTCATAGTATCCAGATCTTCCGGCATAGAATCTATTTCCATACGCAAGGCGCTGGTCGCCTCATCAATCAGGTCAATCGCCTTGTCCGGCAAAAAACGGTCTGTGATATAGCGCGTGGATAATTTGGCCGCCGCTACAACCGCGTCATCGGTTATTCTAACCCCATGATGCACTTCGTATTTTTCTTTTATGCCGCGCAGGATAGCGATCGTGTCTTCCACGCTTGGTTCAGCCACGTAGATCGGCTGGAAGCGCCGTTCCAGCGCGGCGTCGCGTTCAATATATTTTTGGTATTCCTTAGTGGTGGTGGCGCCAACTGCGCGCAGGTCGCCGCGGGCAAGTGCCGGTTTAAGCATGTTGCTGGCATCCATAGAGCCTTCACTGGCTCCGGCGCCAACGAGCGTATGTAATTCATCTATAAAAAGAATAATTTTTCCATCCTGTGATTGGATTTCTTTTAGTACTGCCTTTAATCTGTCTTCAAATTCGCCCCTAAATTTAGCCCCGGCCACCAATGAGCCCAGGTCAAGGCTGACAACTTCTTTGTTTTTAAGTGATTCCGGGACATCGCCGGAGATTATACGGCTGGCCAGACCTTCAACTATCGCGGTTTTTCCGGTGCCGGCTTCGCCGATCAAAACCGGGTTATTTTTTGTCCGACGGGACAGGATCTGCATAATGCGCCGGATCTCATTATCCCGGCCGATGATCGGGTCCAGCTTTTTTTTGCGCGCCAGATCCGTTAAATTTAAAGTGTATTTTTCCAATACTTTATATTTTGTCTCCGGGTCAGGGGAGTCCACTGTTTTCGACCCGCGTAAATCAGCCAAAATTTTAAGGATTGTTTCATATTCTACCCCTAAACGGACTAATAATTGCTGCGCTTCTGATCTGATGCCGATTAAACTTAAAAGAATATGCTCGGTTGAGATATATTCATCGTTCATTTGTTCGGCTTCTTTTTTGGCCCGTTCCAATATCATAGCCACTTCCGCGGTTCCCTGGACCGCCCCGCTGGCCGCTACAGAGCTTTCTTTTGGCAGCCGGGAAATATACTCAATTATTTGCTCCTCAACTATTTTGGGGTCAATTTTAAGTTTTTCCAGAACCGGCTTAACCAAGCTCTCGGATTGCTGAAGCAAGGCGGCTAAAATATGCATAGAATCAATTTGCCGCTGGCCATGATCCTGGGCGATTATCTGCGCGTTAATTATCGCCTCTTGAGATTTATTGGTAAACTTATTAAACATATGTTATTGCCTTCGGCAAGCCCCCACTACGAATGGGGCACATGCGAATTAATTGTTACAAAATTATTTATTTATAATTATATTATAGCAGATTTATTAAATAAAAGTGATTAAAGTTAATTTAGCACTCGCGTTACTAGAGTGCTAAATATACTATAACTCAGCTTATAAACAATGTCAAGACTAAATAAAGTAAATACTCACTGTCATTCTGATCCGCCAGCTGGCGAAAAAGAATCCCGTAAACAGCGCTGTCATTCTGATTCCGCGAAGCGGGAGA
>JAUVLY010000114.1 GCA_030600505.1 Candidatus Falkowiibacteriota bacterium | reverse complement strand
GGCTGTTTGAGCGTAGCGAGTTCCGTAGCGAAAAAATAAATAATATTAACTAACGCGATTAGAGTTATTATCTAAACGCGTAAATCCTAATTATAATAATATAATCCTACTCACTACTTACTAACTTATAATTTATTATTCTTCTTATACTTAGTATGCAAAACTCCGTGTTCCATTTTATGTCCTTTTTTATGAAGCCAGCTTAACACTTTTAGAACATTAAGGTTCTTATGCGCCTGGCGTATCTTTAAATCTTTATCATGAGCGTATAGAGCGGCGATTCTTTTCTTCCTGATCTCCTCATTAGTCGGGATCGGCTGGCCGCCGCCGCCAATACAACCGCCGGGGCAAGCCATAACTTCTATATAATCATACTTGGATAAATTATTTATGACCGGATCAATATTTCCAATTCCATTTACCACTGCCACCCTAAGCTCAGTGCCGGCCACCTGCAAAGTGGATTCTTTCACCCCGGCCAGGCCGCGAACGCTTTCAAACTCCAGCCGCTCTTTGCAAAGACCGGCGGTACTATCTCCACAACCCATCACATGGGCGGTCCTGAGCGCCGACTCCATTACCCCGCCGCTGGCGCCATAGATCGCGGCCGCCCCGCTGTAACCGCCCAAAGGGTTATCGGCTTTAATGGGTTTTAACTTGGGAAAATCAATCCCGTTTTTCTTTATCATAAAACTAAATTCTCTGGTAGTTAGGACATAGTCAACCGGAAAATTGCCTTTTATTTTCATTTCCTTACGCGCTGCTTCGTATTTTTTAGCTGTACAAGGCATAATGGAAACCACGACAATATCGCGCGGGTTTATTTTCATTAGATCGGCCCAATATGTCTTTATCGCGCCACCGCTGTGTATATGCGGTGACCTGGCGCTAGTCAAATGCGGGATCAGCTCCGGATGATATGCTTCCACATAATTAACCCAGCCCGGACAGCATGATGTCATCATCGGCATTCTGCCCTTTTTCTCAATCCTCTCAATCAGCTCAGCCGCCTCCACCATAGTGGTCATATCAGCTCCAAAATTAACATCAAAAACATAATCAAAACCAAGCTCTTTAAGCGCGGCCACGATATGCCCGGTCACTACTTTGCCGTAAGGCAAGCCAAAATTTTCGCCAATGCTAACCCGGATAGAAGGCGCTATTTGCGCGACTAAGATCTTTTTGGAGTTCTTTTCTTTTTTGGCTTTCAGGGCAGGCTCAACTACCTCCCAATTCGACTGCTCCTGAGCCGCGCTAACCGGACAGTGCACCGCGCATTGTCCGCAAAGTATGCAATGATGATCCTTCTTCTTGGTCGGTACTATTTCCTGATGAGCCCCTTTGTCTTTAATCTCCAAATAATTTATTTTTTGCAAATCTGAACACGCGGCAATGCAATTGCGGCAATCAATACACTGGCTGCCGTCAATTTCCACTGCATTGCCGAATTTATAGGTTTGACGCCTGCCTTTCCGGTCTTTAAATGTTGTTATTAATATTTTATACTTTTCCGCGTAGTGGAGAAGCGGGCATTCAAAGCGCCAGATGCAATCAGCGCATTTTTCAATATGCTCGGCAAATATCAATTCCAAATTAATATTACGCGCCTTTTTCACCCTGTCAGAATTAGTTGTTACTTCCATACCATCTCGCGCTATTGTGGAACATGAAGTTTGCAACTTGTCACAACCTTTAATCTCAACCACGCATACCCGGCAATTGGCTTTAACACAAAAATCATCATGCTGGCACAGGGCCGGAATTTCAATCCCGGCTTTTTTGGCTGCCTTAAGAACAGTTATCCCTTCCGGGCACTTAATTTCTTTTCCGTTTATTTTAATTTGAATTTGTTTTTTAGCCATGTATAATTAAAAATAATTCGTTATATTTTACTCTGCCCTAAATCATTTGTCATTCTGAGGAGCACCTGCCTGCCGGCAGGCAGGAAGCGACGAAGAATCTCGTCTCTGTATCCACGGGATTCTTCTCCAGCTCCAGTTTTTCAAACTGGGGCTGGATCAGAATGACAGTGCTATTCACGGGATTGCTTCTCCCGCTTCGCGGAATCGCAATGACAGAGCATTTACAAAACTAAATTTTCAGAGCCTTATATTCGAAATTGATTCGTGGGAGTTATTTAAGACATTCTTTACGTAAGAGCGGACCGCGTTTGGTACACTGCAACCAAGGCCGCAAAAAGACGTATCGCTTAAAGTATCCAAAATACGGGCAAACATCTCCCAGTCAGGTTCTTTGTTATTTAAAATTTCGTGCAAACGGTAAGTGCCTTCCCGGCAAGGCGTACACTTGCCGCATGATTCCATTGCAAAAAAATCTATCCAGCCTTTTATCAAGGCGATTGGCTCATATTTGATCATGCTATATACCGTTATTGAAGCACTGCCCGGGGCTAAGCGTTTAAGCTGATCTTGGTTCAGAACTTCCCCACTGGCATCGCCTCCGGCCTGGACAAAAAAATCAAATTTAGGCCAATTATCCGTTTCTTTAAGTATGGTTTCTATGGTCCAACTCTCCGGAAATTCATGCACTCCGTCATTGATTATATCACCGCCTAGGGTATAAAATCTTTTCTTCTTATACTCCCCGCGGGCGATCAAACTAACCGCGTACAAGGTTTCTACATTATTAACCAAGGTTGGCTGGCCATATAATCCACTACTTGGCGGATAAGGCGGCCTAAATCTGGGCTCCGAGCGTTTGCCCTCAATAGTATTTAAAGCGCTTGTTTCCTCTCCGCCACAGTAACCGGCCCGGTGTGGTTTGTGAAAAATTTTTATAGGCGCCTGGCCGATGATCTTGGTTATATTATCTTTAAGCTTAAAAT
>JAUVLY010000115.1 GCA_030600505.1 Candidatus Falkowiibacteriota bacterium | reverse complement strand
TATATTTTAGCCGGTGTACTTATAAGTTTATTAATTGGTTTTTTTAATAATTTTATTCTTACCTATTTTGGTGAATTTCGCTATAATTGGATTGGACCAGCCTCAGCTTTTATAATGGTTAGTTTTATGGCTTATGCCATTGTTAAGCATCGCCTGATGGATATTCGTCTTGTTCTTCGCCGGGGTTCGGTGTCCACGATGTCGTTATTAACAATCATTCTTCTGATATTGCTCATCAAATATTCATTCTTTAAGCTAACTGCTATCCGGGTAGAATGGATTGATTATCTATTTTTAATTTGCGGTATTATCGTTTACCCTTACATTAATAAATACTATTATCGCATTGCCAACCAGTACTTTTTTACTTCTCTCTACGACGCGCGTGAGGTGATTGCTTCTTTGTCTGATAAATTAAGTTCAACCCTGTTGGTAGGGGATATTTATAAATACATAAGCCAGGAGATAATAAGTGCTTTGCATGTTAAGGCAATCGGTATATTTATTTTTGATCAAAACGAACAGCGTTATGAATTAAAATATTACAAAGGCAATGAGCGGGATAAAATTAAAAGCTTTATTGAAGACAAGGGGTTTTATACCAATTATTTAAAAACCAATGACCCGATTGAGGTGGACGAGATCAAGCGGACCGTTTATGTAAAGTACCGTAAAACCGTGGATATGTTGGTGGCCAATAATGTTAAGGTGCTAATTCCTTTGCGCTTAAAAAGCGAAACCATCGGCATGATCGCTTTGGGAGAGAAGGAGACAAAAGATAATTATAATGACCAGGATATCGCAATGTTGGAGATCATCGGTACCCAGTCGGCAATCGCGGTTAATAATGCCTTAAGTTATGAGGAGATTAGGAATTTTAGCCAGAAGCTGGAGCACGAGGTGGACGTGGCAACCGAGGGCTTGATTCGCGCCAATTCCAAGCTGCGCCAGCTTGATCAGGCCAAGAGCGAATTTGTGTCAATCGCGTCGCATCAACTGCGCACCCCTTTAACCGTTATCAAGGGCTATATTTCCATGATGCTGGAAGGCAGCTATGGCAAGCTTTCTGCCGTGCACCGCGAGTCGTTGGACAAGGTTTTTCAGTCAAATGAAAGACTAATACATCTGGTGGAAAATTTGCTTAATATATCCCGGATTGAATCCGGTAGATTAAAGATTAATAAAGAAAAAATCCGTTTGGAATTAATGGTCGCGGATGTAGTCGAGGAATTAACAATTCGTGCCAAGAGCAAGGGTATAAAATTAATTTATAAAAAACCGAAAAAGAAGATTCCGAGCGTAAATATTGACAAAGAGAAGATAAGACAGGTAATATTAAACTTAATTGATAATGCGGTTAAATATACAAAAAAAGGCAAGGTAGAAGTGGGCGTGGAGCAAAAAGGAAACTACCTGCAGTGCCTGGTCAAAGATACCGGCATGGGATTTACCAGAGCCGATTATCTTGATTTATTTGATAAATTTTCCCGCGGCGTTGGTACCGATTTGGTGCATACCGAAGGCACCGGCCTGGGGCTATATGTGGCCAAACAGATGATAACTTTGCATAAAGGGAAAATTTGGGCCAAAAGCAAAGGCCAGGGCAAGGGCAGTGAATTTTATTTTACCTTACCTATTAAAAATAAAATAAAATGAAGAAGAAAAAAGTATTAATAATTGAAGACGATCCCTATTTGTCGGAAATGTACAAGATGAAATTTGAGCTTGAGGGATTTATTGTATTGGTTGCCAGGGATGGGCAAGAAGGCCTTGATAGTGCTTTTAGCAACAAGCCTGATATTATTCTTTTGGACTTGGTTATGCCGGTAAAGGACGGTTATCATGTATTAAAGGAGTTGAAAGAGAATGATAAGGCAAAGGGCATTCCGGTATTGGTTCTGTCTAACTTAGGGCAAGTTGACGAGATTAAAAAAGCCATGAATGACGGGGCTGATAAGTATTTAATAAAGGCTAATATGACGCCGGAACAGCTGCTCAAGGAGGTAAGAAGTTTTTTGAATTAACGTTATTTTTGCTAGCGCAAAAAGCCGCACTACAAATGCGGCACATGCGAATATTATTAATTAAGGTTATACTATGTCAGTGAGTGTTGATAAAAATTTATGCATCGGCTGCAGTGCCTGTGTTTCGCTCTGCCCCAAAACTTTCAAAATGAATGAAGATGAGGGTAAGGCAGAGGTAATTGCTTCAGGTGATGCTACCTGTGCCCAAAGCGCGACCGACGCTTGCCCGGTTCAGGCGATTGCGGTTAGGTGAATAGGTAAATAATGATTATGAGTTTAAGAGTTTAAGCAGTCTCCGCGTATGTGGGGGCTGTTTTATTTTTTAGAAAGCAGAAAATAGAAAGCAGAAAACAGTAGATAATATTATTTTGTATTCTATTTTCTGCTTTCTGCTTTCTAAAAATTTGCCTTAACCCACGAATAATGATAAAAATATAGTGATAGTATATGAGACTAGATGGTGTAAAAAAAATAAACATCCCCCAAGCCCCCGGGTCTTATCAGTTTAAGGATGGCAAAGGGAAGATTATTTATATTGGTAAAGCCGCGGATCTTCGGTCGCGGGTGTATTCGTATTGGCGAGCCAGTGCTAACCACACCCCAGCTAAGGAGAAAATGATGAAAGAAATAAATTACGTAGAGTGGATAGAGACTGAAACCGAGATTGAGGCTTTGCTTTTGGAATCAAATTTGATCAAGAAACATCAGCCGATTTATAATATTGATTTGCGGGACGATAAACGTTTTTGTTATATTAAAAT
>JAUVLY010000151.1 GCA_030600505.1 Candidatus Falkowiibacteriota bacterium | reverse complement strand
AATGAAACGGGAGATGAATATCCCCGGTTTTTGGGATGACCAAGCTAAGGCCGTTCTAATAAGTAAGCAAGCCGAAGCATTGGAAAAAGAAGTTAAACAGTGGGCGGATTTTAAAAACGAAGTGACTGATTTGGAGGAATTAGTCGCAGTTGGGCAAAAAGAAGATGATGAATCAATCGCCGAGGAAGCGCAAACGCAATTTGAAGAATTAAAAAAAATGTTTGAGAAACTGGAATTTTATGTTTTGTTTAATTCTAAATATGACGAGGGCAATACCATTCTCTCGATCCATGCCGGTACCGGCGGAGTGGACGCGCAGGACTGGGCCTTGATACTGGAGCGGATGTTTCTTCGGTTTGTCGAAAAGATGAACTGGCAAGCCAGTATCACCGACCGTACAGTCGGCAATGAAGCCGGTATTAAGTCTATGACCATGCATATTAAAGGGCGTTGGTCTTATGGTTACTTAAAAAGCGAATCAGGCGTACACCGCTTGGTACGCATCAGTCCCTTTGACGCCGAGTCCATGCGCCACACCTCGTTCGCGCTGGTAGAAGTTATCCCTGAGCTGCCGGAAGCGCATGAAATTGAAATCAAAGACAGTGACATCCGCGTGGATGTATTTAAATCATCCGGACCGGGCGGGCAAGGCGTCAACACTACCGACTCGGCCGTGCGCATCAAGCATGAGCCAAGCGGAATAACCGTAATTTGCCAAAATGAGCGCAGCCAGCACCAGAACAAGGAAACGGCTTTAAAAATACTAAAGTCCAAACTGTTTAAAAAAGAAGAGGAAGATAAACAGGCCAAAGAACGGGAATTGCGCGGTGAAGCGCAAAAGGCGGAATGGGGCAAGCAGATCCGGAGCTATGTAATGCAGCCTTACAAAATGGTTAAAGACCACAGGACCAATTACGAAACCCAGGATGTAGACGCGGTCCTGGACGGTGATTTGGAAAAGTTTATGGAGGAGTATTTACGATATATAACTAGTAACAATTAACTAGTAACAATTAACTTTTGTACATATAAAAAAAGGAGGTGGTTATTAATGGCCGCATACCCAGACCGCAGGATTAACGATATTTCAATAATATATTTGAATTTTCAGTTAATAGTGGCTAATTCACTAAATTTGAAATTATCACATCTTGATTATTTTGGAAATGATTTAGTATTTAGCGTTGAAGGCTTAAGAGCTGATGAAGAAAAGTGGGAAAGAATTACCGGCCAAGACAAAGTTTGGAATTTTTTTAATTAGCGGAAAACATTTTATTAGTTTTCCGCTTTTTTTTATTTTTTTATTTTGATATAATTTATAAATGAACGATGAAAATTTTCACCTTTCCCGGGCGAAAGTTTTTTTATACTCTTGTATTAGTTTTATTATCGGCATCGCGCTTTCCAGATTTGTTCCTGGACCCATTATTAAAATTCCATTATTGTGGTTTAGTTTAAGCATGGGTTTTCTGGTAATTATAGTAATACTATGGGAGAAGGAAAAAAGCCGGCTTGTTTTAATGTTATTTGTTTTCATGTTCTTTGGTATATGGCGTTTCTCTATCTCTATTCCGGCCAATACGCCGGATAAGATCTGGTATTATAACTCTCAAACAGTTGAAGTTGAAGCGATAATTATAAGCGAGCCGGATA
>JAUVLY010000068.1 GCA_030600505.1 Candidatus Falkowiibacteriota bacterium | reverse complement strand
AATTTACTGATGCGACAAAAGCAATCCCGAATGCTCGGGATTGCTTTTCGTAGGCTCACTTTACAACTTATTGGTTTAAATTACTGCAATCACCATCACATTCACCGTCACCATCAAGGTCAACGAAGTTGCTGCCACCATTGCCCTGTCTTTGGCCCTGGCCGCCACCTTGCTTTTGGCCGCTTTGCTCGCCATTGCCGCCTTTGTAACCGGCGCCCATGCGCTCGCCGTTACTGCCCCTAAGGCCTAACTCAGCCCTAAGCGCGTCAGCTCCATCTTTGTCCCCGGCTTGACCCAGTTTATGGGCCTCAATAAACTTGGCAAAATTACCTTCGTTTACAACCTGGCTTACTCTGCCTTTACCGGACATTTGCCCGGCCCAAGCTTCATAATCACCAGACTCAAATGCCGCTTCCATAATTGCATGCTTTTCCGGCGTGCAATTCGGTCCGGCCACGGTATAGTCACCCTGGTAAGCCGACACCGAAGCGACTCCGGCTGTTAAGATTAAAGTGAGAACAGCCAGGCTCACTATAGTTTTCTTGGATTTCATTTGATTAAACTATTAATTTTTAATTCGCATGTGCCCCGCCGAGGCGGGGCTTTTCCCGTTAGGGAAAATAACGTTAATTAGTTCTTTTTGGGCCCTCACTAAATACTACGCATAGATACAAATATTTCTTGCATAATAAATACTACCATAGAAAAAACCGCCATTTTTGGCGGTTCTCTTTAAAAATATTCACTAATCAATAATTGTTTTTAAATTAATTATTACCTACATAATACCAAGGCGCTACAATAATTGCCACAAAGCAAACGCAAACAATAGCAACGCCGAAATTATCGGAGATAATTCACCGATCCACTTGCATTTATTAAAAAAACTATCTTTTAATTTAACGACTATTAAACTAATCAGCCCTAACGCTAAAAATATGCCCAAGCCAAACATCAATATCAATGGGATCACAAACCACATCCGGCCGGTAGATAAAAACAGCATAAAAATCGACCAGCCAAACAAGCACGGTGCCAGACCGGTAATAAAACCGATATATAATTGATGCTTAAGGCTGGCGTTGGATTCTGTCTCATGGTGATGGTGGTGGCCGTGATGGTGGTGATGCCCGAATTTGTGTTCCAAATAATGCAAAGTATTTTTTACAAGCAAATAAACCGCAATAGATATCAAGGCGTAAAGAGAAAAAATCTGCAAATGCGGCAACAAGGCATAAATATCAATAAAGGCATTGGCGGTTAAAAACAAAATTCCTAAAAGCAAAATATCGGCAATATGGGTTATGGTAAAAACCGTCGCATAGCCAAGCCCCTGTTGTATGTTCATTTTTTTGTCTATTAGCAAAGACGCCAATATGGTTTTACTGTGTCCGGCTTCCAGGGTATGTAAAAAACCAAGCATTAACACTATAAACAAAGTTAATAAACGGTTTTTATCCTGATTGTCCTTGATCTTGTTTGTTAATTTCTCTAACCAACTATTTTTTTCGTTTTGAATGTCCAATACATTATTTTCAAACGAA
The DNA here is from genome assembly GCA_030600505.1 of Candidatus Falkowiibacteriota bacterium. Lineage (GTDB taxonomy): Bacteria > Patescibacteriota > Patescibacteriia > Patescibacteriales > UBA12075 > JAGLNE01. The sequence continues at coordinate 3,184 of JAUVLY010000068.1, read as the reverse complement.
ATATCAACCACCTCTTCAACAGCCGTGGTTGCCAGTTGCCGGGCATTGTTATTTTTTGATTTCGCGTCCTCGTTAAAAATATCAACTATTTCAACAGTTTCGTTGCTACTTAATTTATTATATTCGATAGCAATGGACGTATTTTTATCATCTAAAACTGATTCGCTAAGCAATTCTTCGTAAAAACCATTAAACACTCTAACAATATTGGTTTGCAAATCAAAATATTCCAAAAAAAGTTCATTCTCAAATTGAAATGATCGTCCTTTTCCTTGGCAGCTAAATGTAGCCTCAAAAATAACGCCGTCAAACAACACGGTCATTGGATCAATCGTTAACATTCGCGCGTCTATACCGCACTCTTTTGGGCTAAGAAGCCGGGTCTTGTCTTTAAAATAATCATTAAATATCTGTTGATAATCATCCAGCTCTGCAAAATCGGTGATGCTCTTATTGGTTTTTTTGTTTATCAAAAACGTAGCTTCCGGCCAGCTTAAAACATACTCGGCTTTTAGTTCAGCGGGCAGCTGACAATCACTATTTTCACATTTGGGCAATAAAAAATTAACAATTGACACGTCCAAAGCATGCGCCATGGCCGCGTTAAAATAAAAAAACAAACCAATTACAGTGGTTAAAAATATTAAAATAATTTTATTTTGCTTTGTCTTATAATTCTCCATATTTAATATTCTATTATTTTTATTATAACCCATCCGAGACGGACAAGCAAAAACCGCCATTTCCGGCGATTTTTCTTACTCACACTGTCTAAATAATTTTAATTAACACCAATCTTCCAAACATTCTTCTCTAAAAATGCTTCAATGGTTTGTCGCTTGGCTTTATTTATCAGATTGGAATGTGAAAGTTTGTTTTTTTTAGCATATTCAGACAGAGTAATAATCTTTTTATCTTCCAGATATGCCAACCTCTTATAATAACTATTAGTTAGTGCTTTGCCCACTATCTCCTCCATTTTACTGGTTTCGCCTTTTTTATCAAATTCCTTAAACGCGTCATAATAATCTATCCTATCAATGAACTTGATATTTATCGGAACATATCCTTCTCGCATCAGTAAATAATTATTAATAACTCTCCCGATACGGCCATTGCCATCAATGAATGGATGAATATTTTCAAATTGCAAATGTAATTTTGCTATACGCATAATTACATTTTTATGACTTGTAGAATTGTAGCTAATAAGCATTTCTTTAAGAAGTTTAACTACTTCTTTTGGATTTGGAGCGATGTAGTTTCCAACTCGTACAAATTCATTCCCCCTTCTAAATCTTCCGGCTATGTCATCGCGGATATTAGAAATCAATATTTTATGCAAAAATAAAATCACATCCAAATTTAGTTCCTGCTCTTTAGCCTTATTATCTATATATTCCACTACTTGTGCTAAATTTCTAGCCTCAAACAACTCTCGCTCAGTTATATATCGATCCAAGTCAATCTGTAGTAATATTTTTTCTGTCTCTTCCAGAGTAAGAGTACTGTTTTCTATGGCGTTAGAATTGTACACCTGTTCAGCTGTCTCAGTTTCTGACAACAACTTAACAAGTGCTTCTTTCCCTGCGGACGCTTTATAATACCTTTCTCTTAACGAATGTATTTTATTGTAAACATTTAATACCTTTGTCATATACTATCATTATATATTATTTTCACGTTTTTGTCAACATAACCGTGAAAAAGTATATAAAATTAATATATTTTCACGTTTTTGACCACAAATTAATCTAATTATAGGACTTACGCCTACATAATGTATATTATATTCTTAAACAAAAACCGCCATTTTGAACCGTACCCCAAAAAGTGGACACGATAGTGTCCACTTTTTTAATGGTTCAAATAATGTATAATTAACAGATAATAAATATTATGAGTAAAAGAATGTTTACTAACGAGCAGGGCAAAGAACTGCTTAAAAACAAAAATGTTTCTAAATGTAGTTTGAAGTCAATAACCTATGCCCCTAATTTCAAAGTTAAGGCGGTTAAGCTGTATTACGATAAAGGACTAAGTCCGAAACAAATATTTGCGGAGGCAGGATTCAATATTGCTATGATAGGAAGTGAGACGCCAAAGCGTTGCCTACAAGGCTGGAGAAAATTATACAATAAAAAAGGAGTGGCCGGACTTCTAAGAGACAACCGGGGTAAAAGCAAAAATGGCGGTCGGTTCAAGACCAAAGGTTTAAGCGACAAAGAAAAAATAGAATATTTAGAAGCCAAGGTCGCCTACTTAAAAGCAGAAAACGATTTTTTAGCCAAACTCCGGGCCGCGCGAAAGGAGTAAAACTGCGGCCGCACCAAAAATACCGGCTCATTGAAGAGCTAAACATGGGCATCAAGTTGCTCTGCGAAATAGCGAAAGTTTCCCGAAGCGGCTATTACAAATGGTTACAACAAGCGGATGAGCCAGAAAGGGACTATGATGATTATCTGCTCATAAAGGAGATCTTCGAGCAAGGAAAAGGCAAATATGGCTTTAGGGCGATACAAATGAAGCTGAAATCGGACAAAAGCGTGGTTATGAACCACAAAAAAATTATCCGAATAAAAAATAAATACCATTTGTTTACAAAAATAAGAAGGATCAATCCGTACCGCATGATCATGAAAAAGACGCAGGAGCACAGAACGTTTAAAAACCTCCTGGACAGGAATTTCCAACCAAGCGCTCCGTACAAAATATTCTGTACCGACATTACTTACTTACCCTTTAACTGTCGGATGGCTTATCTTTCAGTGGTTAAGGATATTGCTACAGGAGAGATCGTTGGCTGGAATTTATCCAATAATCTGACCATGTCCATTGTGTTTGACACCATCAAGAGCATGGTGAACAACAAGGACTTGCCTATAAATTCATTTAAGGATGTAATGATCCATTCGGATCAGGGCTTTCATTACACCCATCCGGAATATATTAGAGAGATTAAAAGTCTGGACATGGTCCAGTCAATGTCGAGAAAGGGAAATTGCATTGATAACGCGCCCATAGAATCGTTTTTTGGACATCTTAAGGATGATATAGATTACCGGAACTGTAAAACATTTGAAGAGTTGAAACAGATGATAGCGGGTTATATGGACTACTACAATCATGGCCGATATCAATGGGATTTAAAAAAGATGACCCCTGTGTGTTACAGAAATCATCT
>JAUVLY010000085.1 GCA_030600505.1 Candidatus Falkowiibacteriota bacterium | reverse complement strand
CCTTCTAAGCACCGTCGCTATCGTCTTCAGAATAATTGATAGATCCAAATACACCGAGCGGTTCTTAACGTAATAAAGGTCGTATTGAAGTTTTTTAAGCGTGTCTTCATGGGTAGGGGAATGGTATTCACCCGAGACCTGGTCCCAGCCGGTAAGGCCCGGCTTGGCTAAAAGTCTTTCCTCATAAAATGGTATTTCTTTTTTAAGTTTAGTGATGAATTCCGGGCGCTCCGGGCGGGGGCCGACAAAGCTCATATGGCCAACCAGGATATTGAGTACTTGTGGTATCTCGTCAATCCGTGTTTTCCTGAGAATTGAACCAAAAGCAGTAACGCGCGGGTCATCAGCTGTCGTTAAAGTGCGCTGGTTGTTTTCTTCGCGCATAGTGCGGAATTTAACCAGCTTAAAGCCGCCATCCAGGCCGGCACGGCGCGAATAGTAAAAGATCGGGCCCTTGCTTTCCAGTTTTATGATTATTCCGATAAGCGGCCAGAAAGGAGCGGTAATAACAAGGATGCTAAACGCGAAAAACAGATCATAGACGCGCTTCATAGTATTAAACCATTTTTTACTGCCTTCGTTTAGATTCTCCAAAAACCACATTTGGCTGATTGCTTCAATCGGGATCTTGCCGGTAAGCAGTTCGTAGAAGCCGGGCAGGCCGACAAAATCAATTTTGAGCGGCAAACAGGCAAACATGGTTTTTCTAAGCTCCGGAGATTGGTGCGGATTAGCGGCAAAAATAATCGTGGAAATATTTTGTTTTATTATTGTTTCTTTTAAGCCGAAAATTTTTTCGGTTACCATTATTTCGCTATCCCCCCCGCGCGGAATGCGGCTGCTAACGATCAAGCAGATATTATATCCCAGATGGGGCTGGTCGCGCAGAGTATCAATTATTTCCTGAACATTTGGGTCATAGCCGATAACGGCGATATTTTCCTTGGTCATTTTGCTAAGCAAGGCTCGGTTGAACAGTCGGCGCCAAAAAATGAAAATGATGGTAAATATTATCAAATAAATTACCAGATTGGTTTTCGGGGCAATACTTATGTTCGGGTTAACATAGAAAAATATAGCTGACAAGGCGCTAGCAATCGCGACCGCTCGAAAAGTAATATTAAAAAATTTTGAATTATTAACCGCGTAATGCAGGTTATAGAGGTCGGAAATATAGAAAATTATCAGCCAAAAGAAAAACGCCCAGGAGAAGGGGATAATATGCAGGGCCCAGGTATTAGCTGACGGCTGTTCCAGGTAGCGGATAAGAAGCGTTAAGTATAACGAAACGTATAAAACGCTAATATCTCCGCAAAGTAAGATAATTTTCTTCAGTCTTTTACGCATGCCGCCATTATAACAGAGATTAACAAATTAATCAAGGCTTTAGCTGTCTATTATGGCTTATTTTCGCATAATTAATTTAATTGCCAAGGTGGATAGCGAATGTTATAATTAAGTAGTAATATTTAAAAAACTACAAATTCCTAATAATATTTTTAAATGTTTGAGCTGGGCCTCTGGCCCGCGAATTTTATCGCTCAGAAAGTCGCAGGCCAGAGGCCTTGCTCCAACATCGTATTAAATCTTGTATATGTAAATTTACGAATGTTAGTTTGAATAGTTTGTCTAGTATTTGTATATTTGTAAATAATTTGTAAATTTGTAGTTATAAGTTATATGCCAATCGCCACAAAGAAAAATGAATGGCCGCTTATCGGCAATACCCATCTGACGCAGTTTCTGGATGCTAGCCTTAAGAATGACCAGGTTGGCGGAAGCTATATTTTTTTGGGGCCGGACAATCTGGGCAAAACAACTTTGGCGCATTTTTTCGCCCAATGCCTGTTGTGCGAGAAAGCCGGCAATAGACTTAGCCCTTATCCCTGCGGGGAATGCCGGTCGTGCCAACAGTTTCAAAATCAAAAGCAAAGCAGGGCCAGCGGTGATGATGAAAAACAAATGGTCCACGGTGATTTTCATTTGCTTAAAAGGGCCAAAGACAAGAAGTTTATCAGCGTGGTTGAGGTTAGGGAGCTTATTAAAATTTTAAGCATGAGTTCTTTTTTGGGCAAGTATAAAGTTGGTATTATTAAGCACGCCGATAAGCTGAACCTGGAAGCGGCTAACGCGCTTCTCAAGACCATGGAAGAGCCGAATTTAAACGTGGTAATTATTCTGGTTGTTACCGATATTGAGAGCCTGCCCAAAACGATCGTATCCCGGAGCCAGCTACTGCAGTTTAGGCCGGTGCCTAACGGGATTATTTATGATTATTTGATCGATTTTCATGGTGCCAGCCGGAGCCAGGCCAAGGATTTGTCCCGGCTTTCCCTGGGGCGCCCGGCCCTGGCCATCAAGCTCCTCGAAACACCGGAGTTCTATGGCCAATTTAAGGCCCAGGCCAAGATGTTTATTTCTTTTTTCAGCCAAAACATCAACGAGCGTTTACAGGCCATCGGGAGCCTGATCGACAAAAAAAATTCCAGCCAAGAGGCGGCCATCAAGACCAGACGGACGATCGAAGTATGGGAAGGCGTGGTCCGCGATTCGCTTTTACTTAATTATAATTTGGATAACCTGGTTCAGCATGAGTTTGCGGCCGCGGAGATCACCCAAATCGTTAATCAAAAAAGCACCCACGGCTTAATCCGCGCGGCCAAGCTCCTGGAACAGGCCAAAAAATATTTACGTGATAATGTCAGCCCGCGTCTGGTTTTGGAGAATATTGTGGTTAGTTTGTAGGAATTAAATGTTAAGGCTAATTTTATTATTTTTAGCTTATTACAAGTATAATCGTTTATTTAAGATATTATAGATAACAGAAAACAGATAACAGAAAGCAGAATGTAAATAACTGTTATCTGTTATCTGCTTTCTGCTATCTCAAAATATTAAATATTAATTTTATGTTTAAGAAGATAACAATTGGTTTAATAGCTTTAACGTTTATTCTCACTGGCTGCATCCAAACCAAGTCCAATACCGGTATCGGGGCGGTTGATGGCGGAGTATTTCGCTCAATTGATAAGGGGGCGACTTGGCAGCAAAAAGTTATAATTCCCACGGCTGGCCGGAATGGTAATTTTTCCGGAGCCAATATCATGACCTGGGCAATGGATCCGGGGGATAGCCAGGCGATCTACTATGCCGGCATTGGCACAGGCCTGTACTACACCTATGATGGGACAAACACCTGGCGCAAGGCCGGGGAACTGGGTAATAATACTATTCGGGCAATCGGCGTAGATTCTTTTGATAAATGCACGATTTTCGCGACTATTGGCAACCGGGTTTTTAAGACTGATGACTGCTCGCGCACCTGGAAGCAGATGTATTTTGATAATCAGACCAAAATAACGATTGATGCCCTGGCCTTGGATCATTTTAACGAGAATCATTTATATATCGGGCTTTCCCGCGGAGATTTGGTAAAAAGTCTGGACGCGGGCGAGAGCTGGCAGACAATTCACCGTTTTAATGCCAAGATCGACAGGCTGATGATTGACCCAAATGATTCCAGGCTAATGTATGCCCTGATAAGCAAAAAAGGCGTGTTTAAGAGCAGTGACCAAGGCGAGAATTGGGAGCCGTTTAATGATGGTTTAAAAGAACATAAACTGGGGACCGCGGTTAAAGACTTGATTTTATTCAAAGATAATTCTACAATGATTTTTATAGCTACCAATTTGGGGATTATCCGCTCCAGTGATGCCGGTAATACTTGGGAACAGATAGAGCTAATACCGGCTGATAAAAAAACCGCCCTTAACGCCTTAGCCGTAAACCCGAAGAATACTAAGGAAATTTTTTATGTAACTAATAATACTTTTTTCCGCTCCAGCGACGGCGGGGAAAACTGGCAGACAATTAAGCTAACTACCTCCCGCGCCGGCCGGACGCTTATGGTTAATCCGGAGAAACCAACGACAATGTATATGGGGGTAAGGGCCTTGCCGAAGAAGTGATAAGATAGCAGAAAATAGATAGCAGAAAATAG
>JAUVLY010000153.1 GCA_030600505.1 Candidatus Falkowiibacteriota bacterium | reverse complement strand
GCCTTTTTAAATTCTTAGTGACTCCGGTATATAAAGTCTTGTCACTACATTCTAATATATAAACATACCACATATTTTAATTAAATAACTCCTTGCTTCATTAATTCAAAAAAACACCGGGCGCAGGCTTTAACATCGGCCAAGGCGTCATGGGCACCCTCAAACTCCTCATCAAAAAGCTTTTGGTGCAACTCAATTAACTTGGGCCACTTATAGCCAAAATCATTCTCTATCTGGCAATAATCAGTTGAGCTTAGCATGGTGCATATTTTTGGCCGCTCAAATAATTTATGCTGATGTTTTTCCCTGAGTAACTCCGCTCCCATTATCTTCTCATCAAAGCTCATATTATGCGCCACCAATATTTTTGCTTCATCCACGGCTTGGCTAAATTCTTTAAGCGCTGTGTTTAATAAAATACCTTCTTCGTGCGCCCGGGCCGTGCTTATCCCATGCACCGCGGCCGCTTCCTTTGGAATAATAAAACCTTCCGGCTTAATGATCCTGTTCGTGCTTTTCACCTCTTTGCCGTTTTCATCCATTAAAAGCCAGGCTAATTGCACCAAGCGCGGCCAATTATCCAAATCTTCCAACGGGGCTTGCCAATTTCGCGGCAAACCCGTAGTCTCGGTATCAAAAAATAAAAACATTTTAATAAATTTTATAGTTGATCAAAATCATTATTACTGATTCCCAAACCTAAATTTCGCATTACACTGAAAGCGTCGGCGGGACGGCCCAGGAAATAGCGCTTATTATCATCAGGGCTGATATACCAGGCTTCACCGCTGCCTTCAACCTGCAGAAAAATTTTACCACTTTGGTTTTTGGCAAAATTATTATCAACATTAATTATCCCCGAACCATTGGGCGCGTAACCATTTCCCATCTCTGCCTTGTCTTCGTGTCCGTCCCCATCGCTGTCTTTATTGTTTTTGTCTGTACCAATAGCATCTTCAAACAGGTCCGGCAATCCGTCGCTGTCGCTGTCAACACCGGTCAAATTACTCAAACCTACCGATATTTTTTCTAAGTTTATATTGCTTATGCCAATGCCCTGATCGCGCATAACCGTAAAAGCGTCAGCCGGCCGGCCCAAATAATGGGAGTACTTGGTTGCTGGATTAATATAATACGCCTGGCCGGCATCTTCTACTTTAAGCACAATTTTTCCTTTAAGCCGGTCAGCCAAAGCACTGCCGTAAACTTTATTTTTCGCTTGGGCATATTCCTGTTCTTCCCCATAACTCTCAAGCAAGGGCTTTAATAAAGATGGGTCAGTTTCAGATTTTGCGTCTTCCGGATTCTGCCCATTAATCAAATACAAATCTTCATCCATTTCAATTTTCGCGAAATCCCTGCGTATTTTTGTTAAAAAATATTCGCCTGTTTTTATAATTTCTTTTAAGCTGGCCAAATCTTCTGAATACAGATCTTTTTCGGCTTCTTCAAGCTTGGCCGCATTGACTGTTTGGGCGTATTCAGTGATAAACCCGGGTGCTTTGACCTGCTCATTAGCTAAAACATATAATAATATTTCATTTGT
>JAUVLY010000111.1 GCA_030600505.1 Candidatus Falkowiibacteriota bacterium | reverse complement strand
TGGCGCCTCAAATGGCAAATGGAAGATATTTGCTTTAAATATCTTTATCCGGAAGAATACAAAAAACTGGAATATAAATATGAAGTGGAGAGAAAAGCAGAACGCAACCAATATTCGCAAAAAGTTAAAAATATTCTCGATGCGCCGTTGCGTAAAGAAAAAATAGAATACGATATTGAAGATCGTTTTAAGCATCTTTATTCAATATATATAAAAATGCAAAATAAAAACCGTAAGTTTGACGAGATCTATGATGTATTTGCTTTGCGCGTGATTGTCCCGACTATTTCCGACTGCTATAAAACTTTGGGTATTATCCACTCTCTTTGGAAACCTAATCCCGACCGGATCAAAGATTATATCGCCGTACCCAAGCCCAACGGCTACCGCAGCCTGCACACGACCGTGTTCGGACCGGAAAACCGGGCAACCGAATTCCAGATCCGAACCCGGGAAATGCATGAGGAAGCGCTTTACGGAATTGCCGCCCATTGGCACTATAAACAAAAAGATGGCGACGAAACAGGCTACACCAGCCAACCACAATGGATAAAAGAAATATTGCGCATCCAACGTGAAAGCGAAAGTACCAATGACTTTATTTCCAATTTAAAGCTAAATGTCTTCCATGACCGTATCTTTGTCTTCTCTCCCCAGGGTGATGTCTTTGATCTGCCGAAAAATTCCACGCCCGTGGACTTTGCCTACATCGTCCATACCGAGGTCGGTAATAAAGCAACCGGCACTTTGATAAACAACAAAATGTCCTCCCTGGATCACCTCCTCAAAAACGGCGATCTGGTGGAGATTATTACCGAAAAAAACCGCAAAGGCCCGAACCGCGACTGGCTCAAATTTGTTAAAACCCACCGGGCCCGGGAAAAGATCAGGCAAGCCACTAAAGCAAGCAAGCTGGACCAGATCAAAAAAATGATCCCTGGAATATAAAAAACCCCGACTAATGTTGGGGTTTTAAAATAGTTATGTCTTTATCGCTTTAATTCATACCAGCACCACTGACCGGGGCGTTGGAAAATGGTTTGTAATCTATCTGCGGGAGAGAATAATTAACGTCATAGAAATCAAAAATCTTGTCTGTTATTGTGTCCAAAACAGTCGTCCCCCACCATGTTTTCTCCAAAGTAATATCCGGGCCTTGCGAATCCACATAAGCGTTATATTCAAGGGAATTCATAATATTATTTTGCTCCACCTCCATTAAATTATAATTATCACTGTCTTTAAATAATATCCCATTAGTGTTTCCGTCCAGTTCGTTAAATTTGCATATTAAACGGTAGCCGCCGGTAGTCACGTTCTCTATCCGCAAACCGGCGTCAACGCCGCTCTCACCAATGTTATTTTGAATCGTATTATAATTAACATTGGTAATCCTGTCGAAATTTTTATAGGTAGCGTCATCACGCACAGAATCAATTACTCCGGCATGCACCAGGCCGGTTTTATTATTTTCAATTAAATTATGCTCAATTGTGGCCGGTCCAATAGTAAATATACCGGTGTTAGAATTGCTAATCTGTGAATTTTTCACTGTCAAATTCTTGGCATTGGCGGAGCGAATGCCGGTACTGGCATGCTTAATGTTGGCATATTCAAATGTGGCGGTGCCGCCATTAATTATCTCAATCGCGCCCCAGTCCCCGGCCAATGGCTCGGCCACTACTGAGGAAAAAGTAATTTCCTCCCCCTCGGTACCAATCGCGCTTAAACTGCCTTTTACAATTATACTTACTCCGCCCAAGTCCGCAACGCCGTCAGCTAAAACAAATTGGACCGCTACTCCCGGCTCAAGAGTTAGAGTTTTGTTACCCGTAATTTCAATACTATTAAGCAATCGATAAGGACTCATTTCCTTGGTCCAGGTAATATTATCATTTATATCCTCGCTTATCTCAGTGCCGCTAAATATACAGTCTTCGTCACTGTCGTCAGCTTGGCCGTCACAGTCATTATCAATCCCGTCCGCGCAATTGTCATTAGCCTCTTCTTCACTTATATTATACCCACCGCAATTACAGGAACAATCCGAACAATCATCTTCTATGGCCACACATTCCTCGTCTTGTATTTCATAACTAATGCTTGTATTTCCGTCACAATAAGATTCCGGGCATTCCAGTGCCGGCCCTTCCTCGATCGGCTCTTCTTCCTCACCGATTGCCGGAACATCATAGCCGGTTTCAATGGTTAATGTACCCAGGCTGGCATTTGTGATCCCTAAACCCTGCTCGCGCATTATCTGAAACGCGTCCGCCGGACGCCCCAGAAACAGCATTTCGTTATTCTTTGGATTTACGTAATACGCCTCGCCATTTTCCTCTACCTGAAGCAGTATCCGCCCGGATAGACGACTAGGCGCGACTAAATTAAATAAATCAAAATCCGCGTTAGAAATTCCTAGTCCTAATTCCCGCATCAAGGCAAACGCGTCAGCCGGCCTACCCATATAATAGCGCGTTTTAGTCAAAGGACTAATATACCAGGCCTCGCCATTTTCCTCTACCTGCAAAAGGATTTTGCCGGATAAACTGTCCGCCAAACTAGCCGCGTCAACAGGCGCAATAAAGGCTATAGAAACAATAAAAACAAATAAAATACACAATTTTTTAAACATATTCTTAATATTATTAATAATATCCTAATTGTAGCAATTATCTCACTTTTTCTCAAACGTTTTTAAATCGCCTGCCTTATTGATGGGCAGATTCCGGTCCCGATGCCACGCCGATGGATTTTTGATTATATAATCCCTGATCCGGTTTAATTCTCCCTGATTCCTGATAACCCGATCATGGAATCGTGGTTGCCAGACGAAACCGGAATAAATACGCCTAATATTATAGGCTGATAAACCTTTAAAATATCGTATAATTTTACCCAATGAATTTTTTTTCATTTCCATTGGATTATTTTTT
>JAUVLY010000003.1 GCA_030600505.1 Candidatus Falkowiibacteriota bacterium | reverse complement strand
GGCCGTCAAAGCAGCCTCCGGTGGCTTCGTCATAAACCATCTGACGCAAGTGGTTTTTACCCAAAAACCACTGGAAAGACAATTTTGCTTTGTTTTTATATATATTTTTTCGTGTAATTAGATGAGCAGTGACTAGACTGTCAACCGCCGAAGCGGCGTCTTCCGGTTGTTGATCAAAATAAGCCCGTTTTCCGTTGCGGAAATACCAGCCGTCTTGTCCAATCGGAGAAAAATATTCATCACGCTCAAAAGTGATGTTCATTAAAAATCGCAGGGATTTTTCGGCTATTTCTTTGTATTTTTTATTACGCGTTAAACGATAAGCGCGAAAAAGCGCTTCCGGCAGTTTATAATTAGAATAAGTCAGGCAGTCCTCAAACCAACACCACTTACTGGAGTTGTTATTGTTGTTTTTTGCTTGCCACTCATATTGTCTAACAAGTTTGTCGCTTAATTTTTTTGTCATCTCCATTATTTCTTCACGCATTTTTGGCGGCAATAACTTGTCATCGTTTTGCTCATATGCATAGCTTAAACCGTTAATGGCAAAGGCAATTGCCCGGGGTGATTTTAGGTCAGGCAGTGATTTAATGGATTTTTTCAGCATACTTCGGCAGCTGCGTATTGTATCACCACTAAGACGCTTGCACTGTAGAGCGTAGCCCAGCGCCCAAGTGGCTCGGCCCAGGGAATCCTCACTTTCCTGGCGGTCATTAAAAGTGTGTTGGTAGCTGACAAAATTACGGAATTTGCCGCTTGGTTTTTGGCAAAATTTAATGAACTTTAAATATTTTTTTATTAAATTCAGGGTACTGGTAATTTTTTTCCTTTCATACCACTCTATTGAAGCGATTAAAGCCCGGGCGTTGTCATCCAGGCAATAGCCGGAATGGGTATCCGGTTTAGTGTGGTTGGCGAACTGGATCATACCAAACGAATCAGTCAAATTTTTGATATAGTCAAATTTAATCGCCGGCCATTTATCCTGCTCGCGGGGGATTATTTTGGCAAAATGGTTAAAGTTATTAAAATATGATAGGGCTACGTTTTGCCAAGTCATTTGCCGGGTGTAGAAGTAGGTATTTTTTGACATTTCTTTGCACATTTTTCTGTCTGAGAGCATTTCGAGAAGAGCGCGTTTAATATCGCTGGAATTGCGGAAACGCACCAATATTCCCCGTTCGTGGTTGATTACGGATTTAGCGTATTGGCTGGCGGTCGCGATTGCCGGGCAGGCGCAGGACATAGCGTCCGAAAGCGAGCCACTGCTGGCTTGGTCCCGGCTAAGCATGGGATAAATATAAATATCCGTGGCTTTAAGAAAATCCACTACTTCCGGCTCGGATAAATATTTATTATAAAATTTAACGTTATCTTCGAGCTGGTGTTTAATTATTAGGCGTTTAAGCTTATTGCGGTACTTTTCACCTTCGTTTTTTAATATTTGCGGGTGGGTTGCGCCAATGATCAGATACAGGAGATTGGGGTACTCGCGCACTACTTTAGGCAAGGCTTCTATCGCATATTCTATTCCCTTGTCACAACTGATCATGCCAAAGGTTGAAATAATGGTCCGGCCGGATAAATTAAGTTTTCTTTTGGCACTTGATTTTGAGGGAAAAGCAACATTAAAAACGCCGTGCGGTATCACCTTTATTTTATTTTTTTTAACACCGTAAGTTTCATGCAGGATATTTTTGGCAGCCGAGTTCATTACGACCACACCGGCTGATTTTTCCGCGATTACCCGGCCGACGTTTTTCATTTTTTCATCCGGGCGCGGTAAGACGGTATGCATAGTAATAATTGCCGGTTTACGCAAAAGTTCCAAAAAGGGAATTAAAAATTCGCCTTGTTCGCCGCCGAACAGGCCGTATTCATGCTGGATATTAACCAGCTTAATATCTGCTGCGCGGTTGATTTCGTTGGCGCGGTTAAGATAGTCCTCAATCTCAGTTTCATTGATCTGCATGATCACTTTTCTGGGGTAATTGTAGATTGAAGTGCCGTTAGAATTAATGGCAAGTATTTTACTTTTTATCTCCGGGTTATACTCTTTATCAATTGCCGTGGTTAGGCGTTTATTAAAAGTGGCAATTCCGCATTCACGAGGCGGATATGAACCCATATAGAGAATGCACGGGGTTTTTCGTTTGTCCATATTTACAATTATGGGGAAGTTAAGTCTATGGTTGAAGATTGATTACAAACCAACAAATTTATTCACAAATACTACAAATACGACTGTCATTCTGATTCCGCGAAGCGGGAGAAGAATCTCGTTTTTTTAGGAATCACGAGATCCTTCGCTTCCTGCCTGCCGGCAGGCGCTCAGGATGACATTTGCTTATTCGTAAATTTGTGCTCTGTAGTCAATTTTTGACCTTATTCTTAAGCAGTTTTTTTATTAATTTTTCTTTGTTCACGCTGGCAACGGATACATGTGAGTCGGCCGAACCATAGTATATGTAAAGGCGGCCGTCAAATTCAGCCGTGCCGGTCGGGAAGACAACGTTATGCACATGTCCGTTGCGTTCGTTGTAGTGCTCAGGCACGAAAAGAGGTTTGGGCAGCCGGGCGATAACGTGAGTTGGATCCTTGAGGTCAAGCAAGGCCGCGCCGGCTGTGTATATCCGCCCTTTGTTGCGCGGTTCAACGCCGTGGTATATCATAAGCCAGCCTTTTTTGGTTTTTATCGGTGGGGCGCCGCCGCCAATATGTCTGGCTTCCCAGCCGTGTCGGCCTTCCAGGACCACGTGTTTGTCAATATTTTTAATATGTTTTTTCCAGTAGTTTTCGGTTTTTAATTCTTTAAAATTTTTGCAGCGGGCTAGTTGGATATCCGGCAAAACGCGGTGCAAAAGGGCATATTTACCCCTTATTTTTTCCGGGAACAAGAGGCCGTCTTTTTCCCAGATTTTTACGTTTTTATGGGCGAATTTTTCGTAAAAGCTAGCGAAAAAGTAATAATCATCTTTAAGTTTTGCATCTTCAAACAGTTTAACCGCGTCACTATATTTCATTAAAGAACTAATAATTCCGCCACGTTTCAGTTTAAACAGACTTTTGCCGTGCATATAGGCGATCAGGGCATGGCGTCCGTCATGGGCGACATAAATAACAAAAAACGTATCACCGATTTTGGTAATACGCGGATCTTCTATGCCCTGGCTTTCATAACTCAATTTGGGTGTGTAGATAGGTTTCTTCCAGCGCTTAACCACGTCAAGCGGGCCCGAAAGACAGGCGTATCCGAAGCAGGACATAAATTCTTTATTCAAGGCGCGGTAGATAATGTGAACCTTGCCGCCGTCTTGATAGACCCCGGGATTAAAAACAGATTTGTTTTCGAATTTAAGTTTGCTTGGACGCAAAATCGCGCCGTGTTTGGTTACGCGTAACATAAGTATATTATATCAAAAACCCCTGTTATTTGCAATAAGATTAGCGTTCGTTGATTGACTTTTGACAATAATTTTATTATAATAATAAATATGTTAGAAGAAAAATATTTAAATAAAATAAAAGAAAAAATAATTCAGTTTAATCAGGGAAAGGATTTAAAATTTTTTATCTTTGGATCAAGTTTAAATAAAAAACATTTTGGCGATCTTGATTTAGGGGTTGTTGGCGATATAAACGATAAAGAGTTGTATAAATTAAAAGAAGATTTTACTGAATCTACGCTTCCTTACGCGGTTGATGTTGTTAATTTTAATAAGGTTGAGGAGGAATTTAGAAAAAACGTGTTTAATAATAAAATATTATGGATAGTGCCTTAAGCTTAAAATTAAATAGATATAAGCAAGCTTTAGCTAGTTTGGAGCTAGCATTAAAGGAAGAAAAGAGCGCTTTGGCGCGCGATTCAGCGATTAAGAGGTTTGAATATACTTATGAATTATGCTGGAAAAACTCTAAGCTATTTCTGAGAGAGCATTTTGGCGTGCAAGTTTTTTCACCTAAAGAATGTTTTCGCGAATTAAGAAAGAATGGTCTGGTTAGTGACGAAGAGACAGAGCTATTACTTATAATGACGGATAACAGGAATGAAATAATATATACTTACAATGAACAGTTTTCAACTGAGCTGTGTGAGATGATAAAGGAAAAATATTTTTTGTTATTAACGCAAATTTATAAAGTTTTAAAAAATAAATAATAATTTTAGGACTAATGACACAAGCGGTCAAATGCGTAAGTTTTAAAATTAAAAAGGAGGCCTATGAGAATTTTAGTCGTTGAAGACGAAAAAGAGATTAGGAATTTTTTAAAAAAAAGCTTAGAGGCCGAGTGCTACGCGGTTGATACAGCCGACAATGGAGAAAAGGGCTTGGATTTTGCTCGTAATAATAAATACGATCTTCTACTGCTTGATAATATTATGCCCAAGCGAACCGGTAAGGAAATGTGTGAGGCGCTGCGGAAGGAAGGTAGAAATGTTCCGATACTCATGCTATCCGTTAAATCGGAAGCAACCACTAAAGTGGATTTGTTAAACGCCGGAGCTGACGATTATTTAACTAAACCCTTTTCTATAGATGAATTATCAGCCCGCATCAAAGCCCTATTAAGGCGTCCAAACAAAATAGAGCAGGAAATTTATAAACTGGATAATTTAACCCTGGATGTAAGCCGGCACGCGGCCAAGCGGGGAAACAGAGAAATATATTTGGCGCGCAAAGAGTTTGCTTTGCTTAGTTATTTAATGCAAAACAAGGGTATTGTCTTGTCGCGTTCTATGATAATGGAACATGTCTGGGATATGAGCGCTGACCCTTTTTCCAATACAATTGAGTCGCATATTGTGTCATTAAGAAAGAAAATAGACGTTAAGGGCAAGAAAAAGCTGATTCATACCATCCAAGGAAGGGGTTATAAGATAGATACCAGGCCAAACGGTGATTAAAATAAAATACTAATAATAGACAAAAAAACTGCCAAAAAGGCAGTTTTTTATACTTTCTTTATGAAAATTTTATACTTTCTTTATAATTCCATAATGTTTTTTTTAGTATAATATTAAGTATAGAGTATGAGTGTTTTTAGTTCTTTCAAAAAAAATAAAAAAAGGAGGAAAAAATGAACAGAAAAAAGGGAGTGTATTTGTTGTCATTATTGTTTGTTGTATTGGTTGGAGGAATAACAGAATTATTAATAGTGTCGCGCCTTAAATTTTTAGCGCTGGGCTGGGCAAATGTGATAGTTGGTTTGTTTGGTCAGGCAATTAGTTTTAGGACTGACTATGATCCGGCTGAACAAAAGCAAGTTAAAAAAGCAATTTTGGAAATTCCCAGTTTTGGCTGTACGCATTATTTTAAAAGCGGCGGTTGTGCTATGTGCGGATTTAACAAAGAGATTGAAAAGTATAAATTCAGGGAATTTAGTCCGTTGGCAATTATTTTGTTGGTCAAATTATTCACGCTTTACGCGGAAGCAAAAATTAGCCAGGAAGAATCGCGAATTGATGTGTTAATTATTTTTATGGGCGGCAGCTTTATTAACGAGGAGGAGCTGCCGGCTAAAGCCGGAGATATTATAGTTGATTTTTTTATTGAAAGCGATTGCAAGAAGCTGATTATTGAATCCCGGGCAGAATATGTTATCACGCGTCAAACACGGCTGCAGCAAATCGTTGAATCGGCAGGCAAGAAAAAAATTGAAGTGGCCATTGGTTTGGAATCTTCAAATGATAAGATCAGAAATAAGTATATTAAAAAAGCACTAACTCGCCACGAGTACTTTGAAGCGGTTAGGATAATCAAAAGAGTCGGCGCGATTGTTAATACTTATGTTTTGATCGGTTCGCCGTTTATTAGCCGGCAGGAAATAGTAAAGAGCGCGATTGAGAGTGTTCTATTTGCTTGGCAGGCCGGCTCTAACGTTGTTAGTGTAGAGACATATTGCGTACAGAAGGGAACTGCGTGGGCAGATTTGTTTAATGCCGGTAAATTAAAAATACCAACGCTTTGGGATATTATTGAAGTAGTCAAAACTATTAATAAAGTATCGCCGGCTTGGTATTTGGGTAAATTCTCCGACCGGCCAGAGCCGATTAAGGTGCCGGAAAATTGTTTGCAGTGTAATGCTAAGGTTGTTAATTTACTTGCGGCAATTAGAAAAAATCACGATCTTAGAGAGTTTGGATCTTTACCGGATTGTAAATGCAAACCAACTAATAGAAAAGGAGACTTATCATGAAAGAAAAAAAAACTGTTTATCGGCAGCCGACTATGGATGATATTGGAAAATTGTGTGAGTTGGAAAAAAACGTTTGGGGTGAAGAAATGGGAGCAAACAGGGAAAAGTGGGAGTCAAGATTGAATATTTTTCCAGAAGGAATTTTTTTAGCGGAAAAAGATAGTCATTTAGTCGGTGTTTCAGTGTTGCACCGGGTGCGCTGGGATTATCCAGAAGGAGAATTCCCTACCTGGCAAGAAATTACGGCCAACGGTTATATTACTAATCATAATAATAATGGCGATGTGTTATACGGCGTTAATATGTCAGTTATATTCGGTCATCCCGGGGTTGCCAGAATTTTTACGTCCTTAGCTGTTCAATTAAAAAATAAATATATGATTCAGAGAGGATTGTTAGGTGTTCGCATTCCGAGTCTTAAACGTTATATAAAAAAGAAGGGAATAGTTGAGAGCCAACTTACTCCCGAAATAATTCTTTCTGTTTCCAGAAAAGACCCTGAAGTTCGTTTTTTTTGTTCATATGATAATTTAAAAGTTATTGCGGCTAAACAAGATTATTTCCCGATAGATAAAGACAGTCTCGGCTGGGGAATAATTTTAGAAGTAACTAAATAAATGCTATATTAAAGGGAGGGGAATAGATAATTAATTTTCCTCCTTTTAATTCTATTGTATGTTTTCTTTTGTTTTATTTGTTTCTATATTGATAGCACATTTATGTTTGGGTGTGTTGGTATACAATACTAATCCCAGGGGCAAGGATAATAAAATTTTTATTATGCTTACCATAAGCGTGGTTGTGTGGATTATTGCTAATTATTTGCAAAATGAACCGATTTCTTTTTTGCTGCGCCGGATATTTTTGTACCTGGATTTTATTGCCGCTTTAATGTTTAGTTATTTTGGATTTTTATTTTGTTTTTATTTTTTGGAAGATAAAAAAATTTCCAAAAAATTGATCGTTGGTCTATTTAGCCTTATTATTGTTCTCATAATTTTTATTTTAAATGATTTAATTATATATAATATCAATATAGATCAGGCAGTTATTAGGTTTAGTTATGGCATTTTATTTCCGTTTTACGCTGGTTTTATTTTATTTTCTTTGATAGGCGGTTCTTTGCTGTTAGTTATGAAATGTTGTTGTTTTAATGGTATAAAAAAATTGCAGACTTCGTACGTTTTGTACGGATTTTTTTTAGCCTCGTTAGTGGGGGCTATTATTAATTTATTTTTTCAGGATAAACTGTCAATTGAATGGTTTCGAGTTGGTTCTTACGGCACAATATTTTTTATCGGGTTTACCAGTTACGCGATTGTAAAACATCATTTATTTGATATCCGTGTTATTATCCAGCGCGGGATGATTTATTCAGCTTTGTTGGCTATAATAGTTGGTGTTTATATTTCATTAGTATTTGTACTGGGTTTTTTCTTTCAACAGTCATCTGATGTTACAGTATTATTTGCCGCCGGTTTATCAGTTGTCCTGGGCATATATGGCGTTCCTTATTTGGAAAGATTTTTTCGCAAAGCAACCGACAAGATATTCTTTAAAGATAAGTATGATTATTCCCAGGCAATATATGAATTAAGTGAGATATTAAATAGGAATATTGAGCTTAAAAAGCTGTTAAGTAAAACAATATATAAAATTCAGGAAATATTTAAAATTTCTTTTGTGGCTGTTGTTTTGCCAAAACAAAATATTATATTAAGTACCAACGAGAGCATGCGCCAAACAAGTGGGCTTTACACTCCGGAGTTAATTAGGATTATTGAGACAAGAAATCAGCCGATTTTATTGATTGATGAAATTCCGGAGATAGTTAATGAGTTAATGATAAAAAAAGCTGATGAAGCGGAAATAGAAGCGATCAATCAAACGCATAAAAACGCGGTCAAATATGGTGTTGAAGTTTATGTAGCCATTTTATTGAATCAAAAGTTAATTGGGCTTATAATACTAACTAAAAAGTTGTCCGGCAATCAATATACTCCCGAAGATATAAAGCTTTTAAAAACATTTTTATATCAGGCAGCCGTGGCCCTTGATAAGGCAAAACTGTTTCAACAAGTCAAAGAGTATTCCAAGGAGCTGGAGAAAAAAGTTAAAAAACGTACCGCTAAAATATTGGGTCTGCAGGAAGAGCAGAAAAAGATGATGCAGGAAATGGCTCATGGTCTGCAGACTCCGATTACGATATTAAAAGGAGAATTGTCGCAGTTAACCCCCAAGCTTAAGCGAAGCAAAGAAATTAAGGTGATTGAGCGGTCAATCGACCGGGTTTCAAATTTTATTTACGCCATGCTTCGGCTCTCAAAGCTTGAATCCGAAATCAAAGACGAGAAAAAAGAAAAATTTGATTTAAGCGAGTTTTTAAATGAATTGATTGAAAGCTACAAAATTATTACCAGCGAAAAAAATATAAAAATAAATCATAGGATTGAAAATAACATAAAATTTTTTGGAAACAAAAAAGCAATTGAAGAGATGGTTACCAATCTGGTAAGCAACAGCGTGAAGTATATGAGAGAAGCCGGTGATAAAGAAATAAGCTTAAGCCTTAAACAAGATCAAGACACGATTGAATTAATAGTGGCTGATAATGGAATCGGAATCGCTAAGCAGAATATCCCCAAGCTTTTTCAGCGCTTTTATCGCGCCGGAGATAAAGAGCAAGGCAAGCAAAAGGGAACCGGCTTGGGGCTGGCAATATGCAAACAGATAATAGAAAGGCATAATGGCGGAATAAAGGTAAAAAGCGAGAAGAATAAAGGTACGAAATTTATAATTACCATGCCAATTGAACATTTTTGATTTGTTTTTTTTGGGTAAAATGTGTTATAATATTGACAGAAATTAATTATTTTAGACATATAATTGTAACCCCATGTTTAGCCAAGGAGGA
Source organism: Candidatus Falkowiibacteriota bacterium (assembly GCA_030600505.1). Classification (GTDB taxonomy): domain Bacteria; phylum Patescibacteriota; class Patescibacteriia; order Patescibacteriales; family UBA12075; genus JAGLNE01. The sequence goes on along the minus strand of JAUVLY010000003.1, from coordinate 8,889 downwards.
GTTTTTTATTTAATTTTTAGGCAAATTTAATTGTCCGGTTTTTAGCCGGATTTTTTATTTATAATTTTATGGTTGAGATAAGAAAATTGTGGAGTCAGAGGTAAATAAATAAAAAATAATGAATTTGATAAAGTATAAAGAAAGAATACTGATTTTTTGTTTGGTAGTATTGTTGGTGCCGTTCAATTTGGCTATGGGGCAGGCAGAGAGCGAAAAAGAAATTGATTTAAACGTAGTTGTTTATTGGTTTTTTGGCGGATTAGCCGTTGTTTTTTTGGTTTTATTTATTCTTAAGCGGTTAAGCTTAATTAGGATTGAAAGAACCGCGATCATGGGATTGTTAGCCGGAAGTTTGTTCTTAGTAATAGTTTTATTTGTTTTTAGCACGTATCAGATCACTCAAAATTTGAAAAATGATAAATTGCGTTCCGTTAAAAATTCGCTAAACGCGATAGCCGCGTCTCAGGCTAATCACATAAGGCATCTTTTAAGAACCCACAAAGATAAAATTAATTTTATCAACATGAACAAAGGTTTTGTTGGCCTTCTTGAAACATTTGTTGATGATCCAAAATATGGCAGTCTCTACGATAAAGTGCTGGATAGATTAAATAAAAGTTTGCATGAAGAATTTGATGAAATTTTTATTTTAGATAAAAATGGTCAGGTTGTTATTTCTACGGACGAAAGAAAAATTGGACAGGACAGATCAAATAATGATTATTTTGTAAATTCAAAGAAAAATTTTTATATTAAGGATGCTTATGAGGCTGGAACAACGGGCGAAAGTTCTATGGCAGTATCCGCTCCGATTATTAGCGAAAACGCGAATGAATTTTTTGGAGTGCTGGTAGTTAGGATTAAAATGGATAATTTGAATAAAACGATTTTAAGCGAAGACAGCATGGTCGGAACTACGGAATCTTATCTTGTGAATAAAGACAGACTAGCGATAACGTCTTTAAAATTTGAAGAGAGCGCTTTTTTAAAAACAAAAATTAACGAAATAAATATTAAGCATTGCTTTAAAGATAAATATAGCCCAGGAGAGCACGCAGCCCATAAAGAAGCGACAGTATTTCAAAATTATAAAGGAGTTGATGTTATAGGGGCCCATGTTTATATTCCGGAAATGCAATGGTGTCTTTTGGTAGAAAGAGACGAAGAGGAAGTTATGGCCGCCATCAACAAAGATATCAGTCGGATATGGTATTTTACTATCGGTATTATAAGTTTAATTATTTTGATAGGCATAGTATTTAATTTTTTATTGACAAGATCGCTAAAAAGAGAAGTAGAAACCAAAACCGCTGAATTATCAATTGCTCTCGTGAGTACGAAGAAAGACCAAAAAGAATTGGAAAAACAACGGTTGGCAACTTTGAATATTTTAGAGGATGTATCTGATTCAAAAGGAGAATTGGAAAAATTAAATCAGAAATTGGAGGCTAGAGGCAAAGAACTTTCCGCCCTTAAGGCTCTGAGTGATGATTTAACTTCGGTTCTTGACGTTGAAGAAGTAGTAGTGATCGCTAATTCATATTTTGATAAATTTATTGATTTTAGCACTATTAATTATTTAATTGTTAATCCCACCCAGGATGGCAGTATTATTTATAACACTTACTCAAAAGAAGCGGTTAGTGAAAAATATGTAAAAGAAAGCAAAAGCCATTTGGCGAATTTTTTATCGTTGCAAAAAGACACAAATTTTAAAGCCGCGGTAAAAATAATAAAGAATATTGAGCCAAAGTATTACGGCGTTGGGCTGGATAATGCCAAGAAAAGCAAGCCAGTTGGCTATGAGTATTATTATTTAAGCATTAGTGAAAAGCATCTCGGAGTGATCCAGGTGGTACATACAGAGAAGCAAAAAATAAACAAAGACGAATTAAGTTTGTTAAGGGCAATAGTCACAACTCTGTCATTATCCATAGACCGTTTGCAGACTTTAACTCTTGCCCAGCACTCCAAGACGGCTTCGTTGGTAGAGAGCTTGACGGACGGGGTAATTATGTTTAATGACAAAGAAGAAATAGTGCTTATGAATCCGGCTTTTTCCGCTTATACCGGTTTTTCCCGCGAGTATTTTAGCATGATAGACTTGTATAAGCTGCTTAGCAGGTATGATATTCAAAAGATGGTTAAAAAGGCTCTTAATAAAGGAAAGACATCGCATATAAACGAAGTGGCGTTGGTTCACCATTTTTATGAAATGTTTATCACCCCGGTGCGGGATAATAAAGAGCAAATAGTTGGCGGAGCGATAATATTTCATGATATTACCTTTCTTAAAGAAATAGACAGAATGAAAACAGAATTCGTGGCCGTCGCCTCCCATCAACTGCGTACTCCCTTGACCGCGATCAAGCTGTTTACCGATATGATGCTCAGAGGGGAAACAGGGAAAATAAATAAAGAACAAAAGGAATATTTAGAAAACGTTAATGAGTCCACCGAGCGAATGGTAAGATTGGTTAATGATTTACTTAATGTTACTCGCATTGAATCCGGCCGTCTCCGCGTAGAGCCGCAGGAAATAGAAATCAAGAATTTACTTAAAAATATTATTGCCGAGACCAAGCCTTTAGCAGCAAATAGGCAGCAAAAGATTATTTTTAAAGACAATAACGTAAGCATTCCCAAGGTTAAGCTTGACCAGAATTTAGTACGGCAGGTTTTTCATAATTTAATTATTAACGCGATTCGTTATTCACCGGAAAAGACCGGTAATATTTCAATTATTTTGAGTCAGGATAATAAAAAAACGTTTACTGTGGCGGTACACGATAATGGAATTGGCATTCCGAAAAAAGCTCAAAAAAGAATATTTGAAAAGTTCTATCGGGCTGATAACGCGATTAAGTCCATTACCGAGGGTACCGGTCTGGGGTTATATGTATCAAAAATGATCGTTGAATCGTCGGGCGGCAAGATTTGGTTTGAGTCAGCCAAGGGTAAGGGATCAAGCTTTTATGTGTGCATGCCGATTAAGGGAATGGAGAAAAAAGAGGGTGAGCGGGGGCTGGCTATTTCATAGGTTGCGAATTACGAATCAGTACGAATTTACGAATATATCTGTCATTCTGGGCGGAGCGAAGAATCCCGTGGATAAAGCCACGAGATCCTTCGTCGCGTTGTTCCTCAGGATGACATTTACCTTAGTATATTAGTAATAATAATTATTTAATTTATAGCATTATGGAAAAAGACAACAAAAAAATTAAAATTCTAATGGCCGAAGATGATAAATTCATTGCTCGGGCCTACAAGGATGGCTTAACCAGGGCCGGGTTTGAAATTAAAATAGCAATTGACGGCAATGAAGCGATCGCGCTGGCCAAGAGTGACTTGCCTGATATTATCCTTTTGGACCTTATTATGCCGGAGAAAAATGGCTTTGAAGCTTTGGAAGAATTTAAAAAAATGCCGGAAACCAAAGATATCCCGGTGATTGTCCTTTCTAATTTAGGGCAAGATACTGACATTAAGCAGAGCAAGGAATTAGGCGCGGTTGATTATTTGATTAAGTCAAATTATTCCATGCCTGAAGTGATTAAAAAAATAAAAAGCTATTTGCCAAAGTAAATATTTAATTATGAAGACCAATCCAACAAAGCTGCGTGAACTTTTAGTTCTGCCCGGGCACATTAAGGAGGCTGACTTTGCCAGTCTGGCAAAAAAGGCCAAAGAAGAAAATCTCTCGCTTTGGAGTCTTTTGGTTGAGGGCGGAGCCGTGAAAGATAAAGAAATTGGCCAGTTAGTGGCCCAGGATTTGGGCTATTCATTTATAAATTTACGCGATGAAAAGATAGATGAAGCGGCCTTGGCGATGATCCCGGAAATAATGGCCCGCAGCCAGGGAATAGTTGTTTTCGCCCAAACTGCCGAAGAGGTCAAAGTCGGGATGGCTAATCCTGATGATTCTTTTATTAAAAATAATATTGCCAAAAGGTTTGGCAAGAAAGTATTGCCTTTTTTTATAACTAATGAGGATTTGCGCCTAGCCTTAAAAAAATATCAGATAAATCTAGAGGATGCTTTGCGCCATAAAATCGCGGCCTTTGCAACAGCCGATGAGCATAAAGAACAACAAAACAAGATAATAGTTGAAATAGTTGATTTACTTCTTCAGTACGCCCAATCCAGCCGGGCATCGGACATCCATATTGAGCCCCAGAATACCAATGTGGTGATTAGATTTAGGATCGACTCGGTAATGCATGAGGTAATCACCTTGAGCAAAGCTTTGGCGGAGCATATTACTTTGCGGATAAAAATAATGGCCAAAATGCGAACCGATGAGCATCGCTCAGCTCAGGACGGCAAGTTTTCTTTTGTCGTTGGCGAAGAATCAATTGACGTTCGCGTTTCAATCGTGCCGGTTACTGCCGGGGAGAACATTGTCCTGCGCTTGTTGTCGGCCAGTAACCGCCGTTTATCAATTAATGATCTGGGCCTTAATGATAAGAATTCGTCTGTTATTAATGAGTATATTAAGCATCCGCATGATATGATCCTTTCAACCGGTCCGACCGGGAGCGGCAAAACAAGTACCCTTTACGGTATTCTTAAGATTTTAAATAAAAAGGCGGTTCATATTGCCACGATCGAGGATCCGGTTGAATATGACATTGAGGGCATTAGCCAGATCCAAGTTAATACCAAGACCAATTTAAGTTTTGCCCAGGGCCTTAGGGCAATCGTGCGCCAAGATCCGGATATAATAATGGTCGGAGAAATAAGGGACGAGGAAACCGCCGGTATTGCCATTAATTCCGCCATGACCGGCCACTTGGTTCTTTCAACCTTGCACGCCAACGACGCGGCCACCACTGTCCCGCGGCTGCTGGAAATGGGGATAGAGCCTTTTTTACTCTCATCCACTTTAAAATTAATTATTGCCCAGCGTTTGGTCAGGAAAATATGTCCTAAGTGCCGCTCTTCATATAAAGTAGGTAAAGAAGAAATTGCTGCAATAGAGAGAAACCATGAGTTGATAGATGTGTTTGAGAAGAGAGGGGTAAGCGACTATAATGCCTTGCGGCTTTATAAAGGTATGGGTTGCTCGATTTGCGCCGAGACCGGCTTTAGCGGCCGGATCGGGATATTTGAGCTCTTGGTAGTTGATGACGCGATCCGGGAATTGATTATAAAAGAAGTTCCGAGTGTTGACATAAGGCACCGAGCCAGAAAGAACGGTATGGCCACGATGTTGGAAGACGGAATAGACAAAGTGGAGCAGGGCACGACTACCTTGAATGAGGTTTTAAGAGTAACTGAGAGTGGGTAGTGTTTTTTGTGTCATCCTGAGGAGCGAAGCGACGAAGGATCCCGTTGCTATATCCACGAGATTCTTCCCCAGCCCCAGTTTTTCAAACTGTGGCTGGCTCAGAATGACAAAAAGAACGCGTAAGCTTAATAATCATGAAAGAGAAAAAACCAATTAACATCAGCTTTGGCCGCTTGTCCTTGAAAGACAAGATTATTTTTGCCAAGCAGTTGTCGGCTATGTTGTCGGCCGGGCTTACCATAACCGAAGCTTTGGATATTCTTCGTGATCAAGCTAAGGGTAAGTTTAAAACTATTTTGCTAGCCATACAGGAAACAGTCATGGCTGGTAATCCATTATCCAGCGCGCTTAAGAATTTCTCCAAGCATTTTGAAGCCGTTTTTATTGCCACCATTGTCAGCGGCGAAGCAGCCGGCAAGCTGGCGGAAAATCTGGAGTATTTAGGCTTGCAGCTGGAGCGGCAGAAAGAAGTGCGCGACAAGATTCGCTCAGCCATGTATTATCCGGGCATAATTCTTGGTCTAAGCGTGATTCTTGGGATAGGCTTAACTTTTTTGGTCCTACCAAAGATAACGCCAATTTTTGCCGGACTTAAGGTCGATTTGCCGCCCACAACCAGGCTTTTAATCTGGATAGGCGAGGCAGTTGAAAATTATGGCGGCTGGCTGCTGACATCAATCATTGGACTAGTGGGAGTTCTGTGGTGGTTTTTTAGACAGCGTTTTATGCGTCCCTTGCTTCATGCTTTATATTTGCACATTCCAATTATTTCCAAGATTACCAAAAATAAAAACTTAGCTCTGTTTAACCGCACTTTAGCCACGCTTCTTCGGAGCGGTTTGAATATCGACGAGGCTTTCAAAATGACTGCCTCGGCGCTTAGTAATTATTATTATCAAAGGGAAGTTAGTGATATTGCGAGGAAAATAGTAATGGGCAAGAAAATTTCCACTCTACTTAAAACTAAGCCAAAATATTTTCCGCGTTTAACTGTTAGTCTGATTAAAGTGGGCGAGGCTTCAGGCCGGCTGGAAGAAGAGCTAAGTAGTTTGGCTGAGATGTATGAAACAGAAGTGGATCAGACCGCTAAAAAACTTACGGTTGCGGTTGAACCGATTTTGTTGGTAGCAATTGGACTGGTAGTCGGCGTTTTAGCCCTTTCCATTATTACGCCGATTTATACAATTACCGGGAATATATAACTAAGTACGGGGGAAGTTTTGTTTTAAATATTTACGTTGATAATTAAAGGTTTGTTTTGCTATCTATAGTTTTACGCGGATTTAACGCTGATCATTACGCGGATAGTACGCGGAATCTTCTATGGCCCAATAGAAAAAATTTAGAATATGCAAATTACATTTAAACATGTAAATGGGTTTACGATGGTTGAATTTTTGGTTGTGATGGGGATTTTATTGCTTGTCTCTGCTCTTAGTTTTCCTTTATATAATAATTGGCTGCCGCGGACTGTTTTATCAAGTACTCAGGCTGAATTGTTGCAATCAATTCGCGAAGTACAGGCGTTTAGCCGGGGCGGAAAAGAACAAAGCCGTTATGGGCTTTATTTTGATAGTGCTAATAATTCATATTTAGCCTACCAAGGAGATGATTATGCCAGCCGTAACGCTGACTATGACCGGTTAGTTAATTTGGAAAACAACATTTCGCTTGTCCTGGGCTGGGGAGGAAGTGAACTTAACTTTGCCACCAGTACCGGGGCACCGAGCACGACCGGAACAATTAGCATAATAAACGCGGTTAATAACGAATCAAAAATAATTATTATTAACCAATTTGGCCCAACAAAAGAGTAAGAAATAGTTTACGAAAATGCTAAAAAAAAATAATAATATTTTGAATAAGTCCGGCCAATCAATGGTGGAAATAGTGATTGCGTTGGCAATTTTTGCTATTCTAGCCGCGGGCTTTTCCGCTTTATTTTTGGTCTCATTTAATTCATTACTTAGGAGCCAGCAAACAATCCGGGCCGAAGGTCTAATAAGTGAGGCAGTAGCGGCCCTTCAGTCAATCCGCAACCGCGCCTATAATGAATTAATTTTTAGCCGCAGCGCCATTAGCCTGAGCGGTAAGCAATGGCAACTCGTGGGCGAGAGTACGACCGAGCAGATTGACAGATTTACCCGTTTGATAGATTTTTTCTTGGTTTACCGTGACTCCAGCGGCGAAATAGTTGCGTCAACCACTCCCGGAGCTAGACTGGACGTACAAAGCAGGGAAGTATCTATCATAATTAATTGGACAACAGAGTTTAGTCGGGATTTTTCTCTTACAAGAAGAATTTATTTAAACAATTATTTGGTCGCTTTGTGGCAGCAGAGTGATTGGCAGGGCGGTAATGGGCAAGATATTTACGCAGCTGCCAATCAATATTACAGTGATGACGGGAACGTGGAAATTGGCGTAAGCGGAGAGCTTAGTCTTCCGGAGATTTCTACCTCCACTTATACGACTAGTGGCGAGCTTATTTCTTCAGCCGTTAATACTAATGCCCGCGCTTATAGCGCTGTGGTCTGGGCCGAGACTATTCCCGGTGGCTGCACGGAGTGTGATATTAAAATACAGATAAAAACCGCTCCGGATGCGGGCGGCACTCCCGGCACCTGGTCATCCACCTGGTGCGGTCCGGACGGCAAGGACGGGGATGAGAGCGATTATTTTGAAGCGAATAATGGTGAATTAATTTATATTGACCACAATGGGGACGAGTGGATAAGGTATAAAATTATCCTTAGCGGCAGCTCTAGCCAAAGCCCGACCCTGGAAGAAGTGAATATTTATTATCAATAACCTCTCCCCCCGACCCCCTCTCCTAATTAGGAGAGGGGGAGGCGAGCGTAGCGAGCGGGGGAGAGGGGTTTGGGGTAGCATCTACTAAGTAAAATAAATGAGAGGAATAACATTAGTTGAGACATTAATATACACGGCTTTGCTTGGGATAGTATTAAGCGGTTTTATTGCCTTAGCCATGAGCGCAAGCGGGCTTTGGACAAAGCAAACAGTCCAGGGAGCGGTTAATTCCAATATTCAGCAAATACAAATGATAATGGCTGAGCAAATTAAAACATCGGCCCGAGTCATTCATCCTTTGGCCGGTACGGCCAGTACCAGTCTGGCTTTGGAGATGAGTAACGGCCAAGAGTTTATTTTTGCGGTTAAAGATTCCCGGCTAACAGTTAAAACAGACAGCGGAGTTGAATATAATATTAGCGACGCTGGCATAGGGGTTGGCAGTTTTAGCGTAACCAATGCCGGGACGCTCGGAGTGGACGATAGTCTTCGAATCAGCGCAAGCTTGGCTTACCTGGCTAGCTCAAGCCGGGAGTTTAGTTTTTCAGCGCCGCTATTAATAGTCATAACCAAGATCAATTAATTCGCATGCTTGCCCTTCCGTAGCTTTAGCGTAGGAGGGTCCCCCATTCGTAGTGGGGCTCGCCGCAGGCGATAACGTTTTCCACTTGTTAATTTTAACAAATTATGATATAATATAAATAGAAAAATAAAACACGATAGTAAGCAAAAAAACAAAAACCAAACAAAAAAATAAAATGAAAACAAAAACCAAACAAATTGGA
>JAUVLY010000062.1 GCA_030600505.1 Candidatus Falkowiibacteriota bacterium | reverse complement strand
TGGCAAACACCATGTAAGTGCCTTTCTTATTGGCCAAATAATAAAAGATTATGTTGTTAAGTAAATATAATTTACTACACTGCGGGGCGTTTACCCTGCAGGTAGTTACTACCATTACCCGCGCTAGAGAGCACAGGGTGTTTAAAATTTAAATTCGCATGTGCCGCATTCGCGGTTGCGGCTTTTTGCGCCAGCAAAAATAACATAATGTTGTCAAATAATAGGCAAAAATTTAAAAATTCTCTTAAAACCAAAGGCAAGCTTCGATATTCCACAAAAAATTATCAAAATCCTTTTTTTCAGAAATCCACTAAAAGAGTTTTGTCTCTGCCTAGGGCAAATATTTCATGGCGCATAAAAATGATAAGCTTTTCAACTCTGCTCCTTTTGGTAACTGCGGTCATATTTTTGGTTTACTCACATTATTTTGATATTCAAAAAGTTGTTGTTAGCGGTACCGGGCAGATTGGCGATCAAACAATCGAAGAACATGTATGGAAGCAAATAGGGGATAATATTCTGACAATTATACCTCAGCGCAATATTTTTCTCTTTAGTACCACTAGATTAACTGAGACCCTTAACCGCAAATATGCCCTTAACCGTTTAACAATACAAAGAAAATTGCCCAACAGCCTTGTAATAAATTATCATGAAAAGGAATACGCCTTTATTCTGGAAGAAAATGACAATTATTATTATGCCGATAAACATGGCGCAATAATTACCGAGGCGAATCTTTTGGAAGTGAGCGAACGCGACTATCCGATTATACTGAATTTATCAGACAATAGAATTTACAATGACCAAACGCAAATCGAAACAGAGTATTTAGAAACTGTCTTTACACTGTTTAATATATTTAAGAGTTATTCTGAAGAGCTGAAAGTAGAAAGATTTATAATAGATAAAGAAATAAATACGGTTAAGGTGGCTATTCTGGCCGGTCCGCAAATTTATATAAATATTAATAATGACATTGACAAGCAAATTAATAAACTCTTGGTAATCAAGAATGAGAAATTAAAGGATGACTTTGCCAATAAGATCTATATTGATGTGCGCTATGGTGATTCAGTATACTATCGCTAACACTCAAATCTACGGATGATATGCAAATCTACAAATGGCTAGCTAGCAAAATTATTCCCTCTCCCCCCAGCCCCCTCTCCTAGCCAGGAGAGGGGGAGAAATTTATGCTAAAATTAGCGTATTTTGTGTACAAAATAGCTAATATTAGGTAAACAATTAAATTTTTATACATAGTTAATTACTGATATATTTGGTATAATAGGGTTATATGTGTCATTCTGAGCGGAGCGAAGAATCCCGTGACAGTCACGAGATCCTTTGTCGCTAAAGCTCCTCAGGATGACAAATAGTAAATTATAAATTCTTTATGGAAGTAGCATTTAAAATCGTATTTGGCGTTGCAATAATAATGTTCTGCGCGTTAATTGTTGGAATTTTTTTATTGATTATAAAGATATTATTTTTATTTGATCCGGAAATCACTATTTTGGGTATCAAGATGATACCGGCGGTGTCTGAGTTACAGTCTTTTTGATGTCATCGTGCTGCGCACATCCCGCAACTACAAATGCGGGTCATACGAATGATACTTCGATTAATCTACATTATGCGAAGTATTGTTAAGACGTCTACCAGTATCAAAAAAGAGCTAAATTTTAGCTAATATTTAAGCTAAACCACTCCCCTGGATTATCCTGGGGGATTTTTTGTCATTGCGAACCCCGAGGGATGAAGCAATTTCGAGAACAGCACTGTCATTCTGATCCCGCGAAGCGGGGGAAGAATCCCGCTGTGCCCCGTGTGAACGTAGTTTCTACCGGGGTTGATATAGAAACGAGATCCTTCACTTCGCTAGCGCTTCGTTCAGGATGACAGGTTTATTTACCAGATTGCCCAAAAATATGATATAATCTGAGTATGGCAATATATAAACCAATAATTGAATACCTGACAGACTTTTTGGATTATCTGGAAATTGAAAAAGGTTTGTCTAATAAAACCCAGGAAAACTACACTCGTTTTCTTAATAAATTTTTTAATTGGCTGCTTGATAAGGATTTAGATAAACTATCCCCTCAAAAATTAACCCCTGACCATATCTGGAAATACAAAGTTTATTTATCCCGGCACATTGACCCGCGCACAAAAGAGCCGCTAAAAAAAACAACGCAGAATTATTATTTAATTGCATTGAGAAGCTTACTTGAATTTTTTGTTGAGAGGAAAATACCATCCCTCTCCCCTACTGCCGTAAAATTATCACCAAACAAGGGTAGCAAACAAGTTAAATTTTTAGAATTAAAACAATTGGAAAGTCTGCTACTAGCGCCGGATACAAGTAAAATTATTGGCCTGCGCGACCGGGCAATTCTGGAAACCCTGTTTTCTACCGGCCTTCGGGTAGCGGAACTGGTAAGCCTAAATTCGGAGCAGCTTAAATTGCCTAAAACACCCAGGGAGATGGAGCTCTCGGTGATTGGCAAGGGGGAAAGGGTACGGACGGTATATTTTTCGGCTCGGGCGGTTAAATGGCTTAAAAAATACCAGGACTTGCGCGCTGACCTGGACGAGGCCATGTTCATCAACTATAAGCCGGGAATTGAAAAAACCGGGGTTTCCCGTCGGCTTACTACTAAAACGATAGAGAATATAGTTAAAAAATACGTTAAAATTGTTGGTTTACCAATTGATGCTACCCCGCATACCCTAAGGCATTCGTTTGCGACTGATTTACTTGCTCAAGGCGTGGACCTACGGCTGGTGCAGGAATTTCTTGGACACGCCAATATTGCTACTACCCAGATTTATACCCATGTTACCAATAAACAACTTAAAGATGTTCATAAAAAATTGCATGGCGGAAGGAAGCTTAAGAAATAACAAAACCAATTGTTTGAGCTGGGCGTCCCCGCCCGCGAAATTTATAGCGCAGAAAGTCGCAGGCCAGAGGCCTAGCTCCAACGTAAACAAAGAGTTCAGAATGACACTTATTTAATCAAAATACTTTAAAAGCTTTGCGTCTGCCTTGAGTTTATCTATATTTTTTGATACTTGCTTATAAAACCTTGGATAATGCTGCCGGTTTATCCATCTAAAGCGAAAAAGTTGTCTATATGGCGGTTTTTGGTGGTGAGCTACCTCATGACATAGAGTCCGTAAAATCGAAGAAATTTTCTTCGGTTTTCTTTGTTTTGGCGTCAAAACATCTATAGTTATTAGACCGGTACGTAAATTGGTTCTGCCAATTACAAAGCTGCGCCCTTTTTTAATGGGTTTAATCCTTCGCATCGGGCGAAATTTTAAATCTTTAGTTTTAAGCACCCAAAAAGCGTGCTCGCACACGCTAATCACTTCATTGGTAAATGTCATAATATAAATTCGTTCGAGCAGGGCGTCCCGCCCGCGAGATTTTGTCGCTCAGAAAGTCGCAGGCCAGAGGCCTAGCTCCAACGTAAAAACGTTTTATTACGGCAGATAAGCCAGTGGGTCGACCGGGATGCCGTTTAAGCGCACTTCAAAGTGCAAATGCGGCCCAGTAGTTAAGCGGCCCGCTCCCGGTGTCCCGGGTATACCGCCGGAAAGGCCGATTGGCTGGCCCTGGACAACATACTCATCTTCGGTTACAAATATTTTTGAAACATGGCCGTAAACGGTTGAGAGCCCGTCGCCATGGATAAGCATAATATATCCATAAGCGCCGCCGGCGCCGTATTTCGTCCGGGCAACATAGCCTGAGGCCGAGGCCTTGAGCGTGGTCCCTTGCGCGGCGCGGATATCTACCGCCGGGTGCTCAAAAATATAGCGGAAAGGATAGTCCGGGTCATGGAAATACGCGGTAATTACGTTTTTTGTAACCGGCCAAATAAAACCGTTATCGTTAAATTCGAGCTTGGCCCCTTCCATTGCGGCGATTTTGGCCCGGACCAGCTTTTCCAGGCTGGCGATCTCGGCGGCCGCGTCTGCTTGCTCTTTTTTGGCCAGAGCTAAAAGCCTTTCGTATTCACGTTCCGATTGCTTGACTTGGCTGAGGACGTAAATTTTGGTTTCTTTCTCTGAGTTTAGGCTTTGCTGCCGCTGCGCTAATTCTTCTTTTAATATCCTTAATTCGGCTTTTTGCGCTTCCAGATTTTTCTTTTCTTTTTCACTTAAGCGCTTTAGCTTTTTAAAGTTTTCCAAGCTTTCTTCGATTTCTCGGTTAACATCTTCCAGATATTTTGATTGGCTTAAAAATTCGGAAAGCGTGTTGTTAAGTAAAAGTATTTCCAAAGTGCTGATATTATCACGCTTATAAATAAGGCCAAGGACATTGGCAATATAGCTTTTTTCTTTTTCTATCTGTTTGTTGCCTTCCTTTATTTCCAAGTCGGTTTTTTGTATTTCCAAATTAGTTTTCTCAATGTCGGTTTCAACTAATTCTATATCCAGCTCAGCCTTGGCTGCCCGGTTGTCCAGTATAGAAAGCTGGTTATTAAGTGAAGCTTTTTCGCCTTGTTTGGCGCTGATGGCGTCGGAAAATTTCTTTTGCTTGTCTTGCAGCCTTTCAATCTCTTTTTTCTTGTCCCCGATTCCATTATTTAAATCTTTCAGTTCTTTATTCAGGAGCGAAGGAGTGTTATTGTTGTAGTCAATTTGCGCGCCCGCGCTTTTTTCTCTGGCAATAAAAACAAGGTTTACCGCACTCACGCATAAACCAATTATCAGTAAAAATAATATTAGCTCATTTATTTTTTTCATACCAATCTCAGAAATTATATCTCCCTTAGTCTGTCATCCTGAACGAAGCGTCAGCGAAGTGAAGGATCTCGTCTCTGTATCCACGGGATTCTTCACTCCCTAACGGGAGCTCAGAATGACAGAATAAACTATTACTTGGCATTATTATAGCATAAATCAGAGAAAATTTAAAGGGCCGCTAGATAATCCTCCATTTATCTATATGCGGCCCATTGGTCTATTTCTTGATAAGCACCAAATTTTTTGGAGCTTGAATTTTAACATTATTCGCCAGCGTTGTTACAACAATTGCAAATACAGATACAATTATTAATCCCAGTACAAACATAACTATTCTTCTGCTCATTTTCATTTGTCCCCTCCTTTTTTCTGTTTTTGTAGTGTTTTTTATTTAATATTAGCTAATTTTTAAATAAATATAATGTAATCTGACTTTAAATAACCATGTCATCCTGAACGAAGCGATAGCGGAGTGAAGAATCTCGTCTCTGTATCCACGGGATTCTTCGCTCCACTCAGAATGACAGTGAATATATGCAAATATATTGTTTTCCTGATAAAATCTAAATCGCATCTTTAATTCGTTTTATGCTTGTTTCTTTCCCCAACACTTCAGCTACTTCAAAGGGGCTGGGGCTGGCCTGGCGGCCAGTTAAAGCGACCCGCATAGGC
>JAUVLY010000033.1 GCA_030600505.1 Candidatus Falkowiibacteriota bacterium | reverse complement strand
ACATCTTGGGGTGTGCCCTGGGCGACGATCTCACCACCGGCGTCTCCGCCTTCGGGGCCAAGGTCAATGATCCAGTCAACCGACTTGATCACGTCCAGGTTGTGTTCAATAATTAAGACTGTGTTGCCTTTGTCAGCCAGTCGGTTTAGGACTTCCAGTAACCTTTTAATATCATCAAAGTGCAGGCCAGTGGTCGGCTCGTCCAGGATATACAGAGTTTTACCGGTAGCGCGGCGCGCAAGCTCGGTCGAAAGTTTGACCCGCTGGGCTTCTCCGCCGGAAAGAGTGGTGGCAGACTGGCCAAGCTTAATGTAGCCCAGACCAACTTCATTCAAGGTAGAGAGTTTTTGCTCAATCACGGGAATATTTTTAAAGAATTCTCGTGCTTCTTCTACAGTCATTTGGAGAACCTCGGAAATATTTTTACCTTTATATTTAATTTCCAAAGTTTCCTTATTATAACGGGTAGCGTGGCAGACTTCGCACTCCACATAAACATCGGGCAAAAATTGCATCTCGATCTTGACCATGCCGTCGCCAGAGCAGGCCTCACAGCGCCCACCCACTACATTAAAGGAGAAGCGGCCGGGTTTGTAACCCTTGATCCTGGCTTCCGGAAGTGAAGCAAAAAGTTCGCGGATGGGAGTAAAACAACCGGTGTAGGTTGCCGGGTTTGAGCGTGGTGTGCGGCCAATCGGTGATTGGTCAATATTAATAACTTTATCTATATGGCGCATACCCTCGATCCGCTTATGTGCGCCCGGTTCGGTTTTGGCGCGGTAGAATTTTTGGCTAAGCGCCCGGGCCAGGATGTCAGTCATCAGCGTAGACTTGCCGGAGCCGGACACACCGGTAATCGCGATAAGCTTACCCAAAGGAAAACTGACGTCAATATTTTTTAGATTATGTTCACTAGCACCGATAATTTTAATTTTGCCGCCATTGCCTTTGCGGTATTCTTTGGGTATAGGGATTGATTTTTTACCAGAAAGGTATTTGCCGGTTAAGGATTTGTTTGAATTTTTGATCGTTGTTGGAGTGCCCTCAGCTACGATTTCGCCGCCATGGTCGCCGGCACCAGGCCCAACGTCCACGATCCAGTCCGCGCTAACCATTGTTTCTTCGTCGTGTTCAACTACGATTACCGTGTTCCCCAGGTCGCGAAGCTTTTTGATGGTTCTGATCAGGCGTTTGTTATCGCGTTGATGCAAGCCGATTGAAGGTTCGTCAAGGATATAAATAACGCCGACCAAAGACGTACCTATCTGGTTGGCTAAGCGAATTCGCTGGGCTTCGCCGCCAGAAAGGGTATTAGCGGCCCGGTTCAGGGTCAAGTAGGAAAGCCCTACGTTCAGGAGGAAATCCAGGCGGGTGCTTATTTCTTTTAATATTTGGCTGGCGATCTTTTTTTCCCGAATGTTTAGATTTTTAGCTTTATTTAAGTCGTTAAAAAATATTTTAGCTTCATCAATGGTTTTGGTGGTAACTTCGTAAATTGAGTGCTCGTTTACTCTTACGGCGAGCATTTCTTTTTTTAGCCTTTGTCCTGAGCAGGTTGGGCAAGTAAAAACGCGCATATATTGTTCGATCTCACGGCGGATATAGTCTGATTCGGTTTGCTGAAAGCGGCGTTCCAAATTGGGAATTACGCCCTCAAATTCGGTGCTAAGCTCACCGGAAAATTTGTCACTTTCATAATCAACTTGATAATTTTTTTCACCGGTACCGTAGAGTATAATATCCATTTGTTTTTTATCAAGATCTTTAACGCGGGCGTTAAGGTCAAAACCGTTTTTGTTGGCGACCGTGCCCAGGATGCGCATTAGCCAGGTCTGGCCAGTAGTAGTGTTATGTGACCAGGGTCGGATAGCGCCTTGGGCAATGGTTAAGTTTGGGTTGATTATTAATTTAGGATCAATTTCCAGCTTGGTCCCCAGGCCCGAGCAATCCGGGCAAGCGCCGTGCGGTGAGTTAAAGGAGAAATTGCGCGGCTCCAGTTCGGGCAGGCTAATACCGCACTTGGGGCAGCCGAAAGCCGTGGAATAGGTTTTCTCTTCCTTACATTTATTTCCCTCAAAGCAGCCGATAGCCACTAATCCATCAGAAAGCTCCAAGGCTTTTTCCACAGCTTCAGTAAAGCGGGCCTGATCCTCTTTATTTTTACTAAGATTAAGCCGATCAATTACTATTTCAATTGAGTGCTTTTTTTGTTTGTTTACACTCATATCCTCAGCTTCGTCCAGAGTGATAACGTCAGAGTCAAAGCGTACCCTGGCAAAGCCGGCCTCGCGTACATTAGTAAGCACTTTTTTATGCTCGCCTTTTTTATCTTTAATAAGCGGTGACAATATTAGAATATCTTTATTTACAAAGTCTTTGTAAGACTGGTTAACTATTTCATCTACTGTGTAGCGTTTTATTTTATCCCCGCAGTCCGGGCAATGGGGAATACCGATGCGGGCGTAGAGAAGGCGCAAGTAATCGTATATTTCGGTAACTGTGCCAACTGTAGAGCGGGGATTGTGCGGAGCGGTTTTTTGGTCTATTGAGATCGCCGGGGACAGGCCTTCAATCTGGTCTACGTCCGGCTTATCCATTAAACCGAGAAATTGCCGGGCATAGGCCGAAAGGCTTTCAACATAGCGGCGCTGGCCTTCGGCGTAAATAGTGTCAAAGGCAAGCGAAGATTTACCCGAGCCGGAAAGGCCGGTGATCACGATAAATTTATCCCGCGGCAAATCAATGCTTACGTTTTTCAGATTATTCACCCGCGCTCCTTTGACCTTGATTAAGTTTTGGTTAGTTTTTGGCATATATAAAAATGTTACTAATTACGAATCTATACAAATTTACGAATGCTATCTCTTTGTTTTATTGGTAAATTTGTAATTAGTAAATACGTACTGATTCGTAATTCGTAACATTTAAACAACGACAGTTATTATACACGAAAAATTTACTTAGGGCAAGGCTTGCGGTATTAAAGCTAAATTGTTAAACTAATATTGACTTGATTATGATAAAATGAATAATAAAAAAGAATTAGCAATAACGAAAATTGCCGTATTTAAAGGTAAAAAAGTTAGAAAAACTATTCATAATAATGAATGGTGGTTTGTTATTGTTGATGTTATTGAGGTTTTAACAGATTCAACTAATCCTAAGCAGTATTTAAAAAATATATTGAATCGGGACGAAGAGTTAATCAAAGGGTGGGTTCAAATTGAACACCCCCTTTTAATTGACACAAAAGGCGGAAAACAAATGATAAAATGCGCTAATACAGAGGGAATTTTTCGCATTATTCAGTCAATTCCGTCTTCTAAAGCTGAGCCATTTAAGCGTTGGCTGGCAAGGGTTGGTTATGAACGGATAAAAGAGATTGAAGATCCGGAATTGGCGACAAAGCGAACAAGAATGCTCTATAAAGCAAAAGGATATTCTGATGATTGGATAGAAAAACGAATGCGCGGAATCGCTATTCGCGAGGAATTAACCGATGAATGGAAAGAACGAGGAGCTAAAGAACAACGAAAATATGAGATTTTAACCGCGGAAATCTCCAAGGCAACCTTTGGAATTACGCCTAGCCAATATAAAAAATTAAAAAAGCTGGATAGAGAAAATTTGCGTGATCATATGGATGATTTTGAATTGATTTTTAATATGTTGGGCGAACGCGCCACTACTGAAATTCATCGCAATGAAGATTCGCAAGGTATACCGAAATTAAAAAGTGACGCTAAGGCCGGAGGTGATATTGCCGGCGGAGCGAGAAAGAAACTGGAAAAACGGCTCGGCCGTTCTATTGTTTCAAAAAATAATTATCTTAAAACATTAGAAGGGAAAAAGAGATTGGGTAAAAATAATTAAATTAAAATCATGGATATATTAATTATAATTTTACTTTTTATATTGGCGTTTGGGGTTGTAGTATTAATTGTTTTGCAGTTGAAAAGAAAGGATGTGGGGGGTGAGTCGGAAAAGCTGGTTACGATGATGGAGCGTTTGTCTGCCTTAAGCGAGCAGAATCGTGACCTTAGAACGACGTTGGATAAGAAGCTGTCTGAGACGCACAGGGCAACACAGAGCCAGATGAACCAAACTATCAAAACCGTGCAGGGTATTACCGGGCAATCGGCTAAATTAATTTCGGAAGTTACTGAAAAGTTAACCAAGCTGGATGAAACCAATAAGCAGGTGGTTAATTTTTCCTCACAGCTACAGAATTTGCAGGATATATTAAAGAATCCTAAACAGCGGGGTGTTTTGGGTGAATATTACTTGGAAGAAACTTTAAAAAATGTCTTGCCGCCGAATTCTTATCAAATGCAATATACTTTTAAGGACGGTTCAATCGTGGACGCGGTAGTATTTGTAAAAGATAAAATTATTCCGGTGGACTCCAAGTTCAGTTTGGAAAATTATGAACGAATTTTAAATTGCAATGAAAAAGAAGAGCGCGTGAAGCTGGAAAAATTATTTAAACAAGATCTTAAAACCAGAATTGACGAAACCAGTAAATACGTAAAGCCTGGTGAAAAGACCATGGATTTTGCCTTTATGTTTATTCCCTCAGAAGCGATTTATTATGATTTATTAATAAATAAGGTTGGCGCGGTTCAAGTAAACACCCGTGACTTGATTGAATACGCCTTTAAAGATAAGCATGTTATTATTGTATCACCAACTTCCTTTTTGGCTTACTTACAAACAGTGCTTCAAGGTTTGCGCGCTTTGCAGATAGAGGAAAGCGCTAAGGAGATTATGATAAATGTTGAAAAGCTAGGCCGGCACATGAGAAGCTATGATGATTTTATGCGCAAGATCGGCGTGAGCATGTCAACTACGGTTAATCATTATAATAGTGCTTACAAAGAATTTAAAAAAATCGATAAAGACGTGGTAAAGATCACTGACGGCGAAGCTAAGATCGATCCTTTGGTTATAGATAAACCAAAGACAGAACAATAATGGAGACACAAACTGTTAATCAAGAAGAGCTTAAGGAGGCGATTGCTAAGACGATTGCCTTTTTTGATGTGTTTGACTTTCCCCCTACCGACTTGGAATTTTGGAAATATTGTCCGCTTAAATGCAGTTTGTCCGATATCCGCGAACTCATGTTACAGAGTGACACGTTAAAAGAAAAGGGCTTTTATTATTTGCCCGGCAGAAAGCATATAGTTAAGACTCGCGCTAATCGCTACATTGCCACTAAGGAAAAAGTGAAACGTGCCCGCTTGGTGGCTAGGTTGTTTAAGTTTTTACCTTGGATTGAGATGATCGCCCTTGGAAATATAGTGGGAGCAAATAATTTAAGGGAGGAAGGTGATATTGATCTGTTTATTATTACATCACCAAAGCGAATTTGGCTAACCAGATTTTTTTGCGCCGGGCTAATGCAATTGCTCAGGCTTAGGCCAAGGCCGGGCAAAGAAAAAGATAAAATTTGCCTTAGTTTTTATCTCAGTCGTGACAATTTAAATTTAACTCCTTACATGCTGGATGATAATGATATTTATTTTAAATATTGGCTCGTTGGTTTGGTGCCGATATTTTATAGAAACAATGTTTATGAGGAGTTGTTAGAAGCTAATTCTTGGTTGAAGAGCGAATTTCCTAATTGGCGAGCGTTTACGCCAAGTCAAACAGAAATATCGCCAATTAAATCTTCTTTTTATCAAGAGACTGTTGATATCCTTTTGGCTGGATTTGAAACACTTACTAAATTTATTCAATTAAAAATTTTGCCCAATAATATTAAAGAAATAGTTAATCAAGACACCAGGGCAGTAATGAATGATCAAGTTTTACGCATGTATGTTAATGACCGGCGTGAATATTACCGTGGGCAATACGTAAAAAATTTAGAGAAAGTAAATTTTTTATCAATTAAAGAGCATCACATTGATTTTCGCCCCTACAAGAATTTAGAGCGTTTTAGTGATGGACGGATAAATTATTCCGGTTTTGACACCGCACCAATAATATCATGTTTTGTTAAGCACCAAGGTGAAATTCTTATCTTAAAACGGTCTTTGATGATCACTAATTACCCAAGGATGTGGAATATGGTGTCCGGGTATATTGATGAGCCGGTTTCCTTGGAAGCTAAAGCCAGGGAAGAACTAAGGGAAGAGATTGGCCTGGATTTAAGCCTGATCGAATCAATTAAAGTGGGCAAAATAAACACTTATTTTGATAAAAAAATAAATAAAACCTGGATAATTTATCCAATAATTGTAGATCTTATTGCCAAGCCAAAGATCCAATTGGACTGGGAGCATAGCGAATATAAGTGGATAAAGCCAAAGGAATTAAAGTATTATGAAATTGTGCCTAATTTAATTAAGATCTTGGGTTATGAAATGCATGAAAAAAATAAATAAAATAGTTGAATATGGGCTTTACGCTTTGGTGTTTCTCCTGCCCTGGCAGACGCGCTGGATTATTAGAGGAGGGGAACTGAGCGGAGGATATTTGGAATACGAAACTATTAGTTTGTATGCAACGGACATATTATTGTTTTTAGTAATAGCTTTTTTTATTGTTAGTAAAATTATTCAAAAAAGTCCCTTTCGACTTCGCTCAGGGCAGGTAAAAGTCAAAGCCCCCCTTGGCGAAGTTCAGGACAAGCAAAAGTTAAAAGTTTGGGTGTTTATTGGGCTGTTGGAATTAATGGTTTTTATATCAATCTTTTTTGCTCCTCTAAAGAGTCTGGCCCTTTTTGCTTATGCCAGATTGCTTTTGGGAATCGGATTATTTTGGCTGGTAACAGAAGTTAAGTATAATTTTACCAAGCTTAGTCTTAGTTTTATTTTGGGGGCGGTGATTCAGGCCGGTTTAGGAGTATGGCAGTTTGTAACGCAATCATCTTTTGCTTGTAAATATTTGGGTATGGCCAGTCATGAGCCAGGGGAACTGGGAACCGCGGTAATTCAATTTATTGCCAGCGACGGAATACCTGAGCGTTGGTTAAGGGCTTATGGCTCCTTGGACCATCCTAATATATTTGGTGCCTTATCTGTCCTTGCCCTGTTATTACTAGTAGGATTAATAATCAAAAATCGTCAAGAAAATAGAGATAAATATTATTATTCATTATGGCTTATTTTATTATTAGGTTTGGCGGCTTCCTTTTCTCGTACGGCCTGGCTGGCCTTTGCGCTAGGATTTTTAAGTATTTTCGTAATTTCTGTTTGGCAAAAGCGGCTATTGGTACAAAAAAAGATTTTGCAATTGGTATTTATGGGGGCAATAATCGGTTTTGTATTTATCAGTTTATATGGCGGACTAGTAAAAACCAGGTTTGATATTAATAATCGTTTGGAGCAAAAATCAGTTTTTGAGCGGGTGGCGGGAGTTGAACAAGGGATAAAAGTAGTTGCTGATAATTCATTTTTTGGCGTTGGTATAAGTAATTTCCCCAGAGCTCTTATAGAGATACAGCCGGGGGAGCGGTCCTGGTATTATCAGCCAATACACAATACGTATTTGTTAATATTTACAGAAATAGGCATATTTGGTTTTTTAAGCTATATTTTGATAGTTTTTTATATAAAATTGGGCAAAAAATGGAGTCAAGACAAGGATATTTATAAGTTTGGAATTTATGCTAGTTTGATAATTTTACTCTTTTTAGATCATTTTTGGTGGAGCCTGCATTTCGGAGTATTTTTGTTTTGGTTCATTCTTGGATTAAAATTTAAGAAACGATAATTTAAAGCGGAATTTTTTTAAATGAACAGTTTTAGTAGCTGTTTTTTATTTTGCAAAATTACTAATATTTGAGTATATATATACTATTCTGTGACAATAGTTAGTTATAGTTATTTATAATATAATATGATTGATTATAATTAATTATAAATATAAATAATGTATTATTTATTAATATTATTAATTATAGTAGATTGTGGATAATTCTTGTTGACAATGGACGACAAAATAGTTTATAATTAATTGTAATATCTTCATGTCAAAATGAAAAACTTGAAAAAGAGTTTTTATTTTAATTGAGGATACATAAAAACTAATAAATTAAAGCAAAAAATTATTTTTGTGATTAATTTGCGTGTTTAAAAAAGACGACATTCTCACTATTCAAGAAGTCGCCAAAGTGCTTAAAGTTAGCACGCGCACAGTATACCGGTGGGTAGACACCGGTGATCTTAAAGTAGCCCGGATAGGTCGAAAGACTTACCGGGTTTTTGAGTCTGATCTAAGAAAATTCATTCGTAAATACATGTAAACATAATGCGAATCTACGAATGTATGCGAATACTGCGAATTACGAATTATGCGAATAGAATT
>JAUVLY010000066.1 GCA_030600505.1 Candidatus Falkowiibacteriota bacterium | reverse complement strand
CTTACGGACAGCAAACGCAGCCGGATCAATAAGTCGGCTTTTTTACGCAATTTAAATTGCGGCAATTTATTCAGTTTTTCATCTGCGTTATTCATATTGTTTGCATGCTTGACGCAAGATTGTTAGTGCCCGGCTTAGCTGCGTTCGGACCGTTCCTGGATCTTTACACAGAACCAAGGCAATTTCTTCATTGCTAAGTCCATCAACAAAACGCATTAGGAGCGCGTCCCGGTGATAAGGCTTTAGGCTGCGCATAGCCTTTATCACATCCTCGCACTCCAGTGTAATATCCATCATCTTGAGGGACTCGTCCGGTACTTCCAGGATCAGCTCTAGTTTCACTTCCCTGGTGGCCACGCGGTAATGATTAATAAGGTGGTTCCGGGCGATCGCGTAGATCCAGGCCTGGAAAGATTTGTCCGCGTCAAAGCGTTTAAAGGCTTTTAGGGCCTTAATAAACACATCTGAAGTCAAGTCCTCAGCCAAGGCCTGATTAAAATTTACCCGGTAATAAAAATAGGTAAATATTTTGTCTTTGTACTGGCAATAATAATGCTTAAATTTCTTCTGTCTAGCGACCATAAGATATCTTTAAGTATCCCAATACTTTACCTAAAATTTAAAGAATATGCAATATTTTAAGATCGGCTTAATCGTTATAGTCTCCTTCATGTTTTTTGTTTTTAGCTGCCCATTTCATCATTTTTCCTTTATCTTTACCTATGATTTTACCGGCTTTCTTTAGAGAATTGCTAAAATGTGCCCAAGAGCTAACCCACTGGCCATGGTTCTTGTAGCCCACATCATCGCCGTTATCATTATTTTGACAAGGATCATGGTCACAGAGGCAGTCATGCAAACAATCAATAAGACAGTTACAAAGATCACAATCAGTTCCATCATCGTCGCAATTTAAGCCTTCATCAATGCTGCCATCACAGTTATTGTCAATATCGTCGCAAATTTCGTTGGCTCCGGGGTTAATTTCCGCGTTTGTATCATCACAGTCTGTGTTGTCCTGGACATAGTCACTTGGCGCCGAGCAAGAGCTGGTAGCTACATCGGAATCGCCATAACCGTCATTGTCGTTATCAAAATAAAAAGTGATAAGTACGCCTTCGTCAGTCAAGCCATCACAATCGTTATCAACATTGTCACAGATCTCATCTGCCCCTGGGTTTATATCAGCGTTATTGTCATTACAGTCATTATCATTATCAGTATATCCGCTGGGCAGGGCTTCGCTGGTGGTTGAGTTGTCCGCATCACCATAGCCGTCACCGTCCGCGTCCAAATAAAAGGTGCTAATACCGTTGCAGCCTTCGTCAATCACACCGTCACAGTCATTATCAATATCGTCACAGATCTCATTGGCGCCGGGATTAATGCCGGCATCAGCATCATTACAATCCTGGTTATCAGTGATATAGCCTTCTGGGGCTGAGCAGTAACTGGCTGCGTTTAAAGGATCACCATAGCCATCATCATCGTTATCAAAATAAAAAGTAATAAGTACGCCTTCGTCAATTAGGCTATCACAATTATTATCTACCCCGTCGCAGACCTCGGTGGCGTTGGGGTTAATGCTTGCGTCACTGTCATTACAGTCATCACTATTAGCTACATAACCTTCGGGCTGTTCAAACGAAGTGGTGGCGTTGTTTGTGTCACCAAAGCCATCTAAGTCCTCGTCCAAATACCAGGTAGAAGTGGCAATACAAAAATTATCCACTACACCGTCACAGTCATTGTCAATACCATTGCAGAATTCATCTGCCCCCGGATAGATAGTGGCATCAAAGTCGTTGCAGTCCGTGCTTGAGGCGGCAAAGCCTTCTGGCGCTTCACAAGCTTGAGTAGTAGTGGCAGTAACGCCGTAGGCATCATTGTCACCGTCAAAATAAAAAGTGATAAGTAAGCCCTCGTCTATCGCGCCGTCACAGTCGTTATCAACTCCGTCACAGACCTCGTTTGCTTCCGGATTGATGCTGGCGCTTGTGTCGTCACAGTCCAGGCTATTGGTAGCGTAGCCGGTCGGCAGACTGCAGGCTTCAACCGAGTCACCGGCGTCGCCATAAGTGTCATCGTCTGTATCAGCGTAATAAGTAATTAGATCACTTGGGTCGCAGTCAGTATCAATTTCTTCGGCCTGGACCACCCAGATGGTACCCATACCGATCATGATGGCCATTATTACAATTAGAGAATTGACCATTAGTTGTTTGTTTATAAACATAATTTTTTACTCCTTGATTTAATAAATTTGTAATATATTAATTTTTTATATCTCTATAATAATATACACACGAAGCCCGGATTTGTTACCAAATGAAAAAATAAGCCTGGATTAGGCCATAAAATTAAATAAATTGCAAATAAAAAAAGCCACCTGAATATAAGCCGGTGGCTTTGTTGATGAATAATGTTGTGTTTTCTAATAAATATTAAACTTCTTCAAAGGCAGTTACTTTATTGCAGTGGCTACATAACATATGTTTTTTATGTCCAATGGCTTTATTTTTGTCTTTCCTCCTGGGAATTTCTCTTATATTCTTACATATTGTACAGAATAATGTTTTGATAATAAGCCTGCCTCTATATTTCAATATTATCACCTCCTATTTTTCAAAAGCGGCTTTATTAGTAATAATTGGTTGCCGGCTTTCAAGAGTTGATATGAAAGCCGGCACAGGTTTAAGCAAGTTTTGTTTTGAGTTCCTCTACGGACATTTGATTGAAACCAGCATGCATTACCAGTATTTGACGATCTACTTCGACCGCCTTCTTGACTTTGGCGGGAGCCTTTTCCGGGATAGGATAGATTTTGTCCAAGATTTGTTCAATTAACCCTGCTTTTTCAGTAAATTCATTCATAGTGCCCTCCTTAGCGGTTTAAATTGCGTTAAAGATAAAATTATTTTCTTAATTTTTCGTATTCTTCAACCGTCAGTTGAATATCATTAAGTATTTTTTTAAGTAGTCCTTTGCTGATTTCTTTTGTATGTATTGATATAACTGTCGTGCGGCCATCTGGATGACAAAAAAATACGTGAGACCCTTCGGCATCACGCTTAGAAAAACCAAGTTTACCTAGAATTTTGACAAATTTCCCAGGTTTGATTGGGACGAGTTTAGGCATGCGATATTTTTAAATTTTGAATACCAATAAATCTGGTTTTTTCAACCTCTTTGCGGTCAGTATTGCGAAGACAGAGTTTTAACACTTGCTGTAAGTTTTTTAGCATTTTTTCCTGTGTTTTTCCCTGCGCGTAACAGCTTGGTATAGACGGAATAGAGCCGATAAACATATCGTCTTCGTCTTGTTCTATATATACTGTAAAAAATGAGTTTTCCATATGATTTATATTAGTTGCTTTGTTTAATTAATACCAAAATTAAGAAAATAAGTCAACTGAATTTAGACGGAGCTTGGATAAAAATTTTTGTGTTAACTTGAAATAAAATTATTTTTAAGCGGAATCAGTTACACTGTGTTATGTGATGTTTAGTTTATTTATTTCAAAATAAGGTTTGCGAAATGAGGCGTAGAGGCAAGTGCGCCGGGGCCCATTCCCGACGGCTTTGGACGTTTTCGCCGAAAAGCCTGTATAATACTGGCGATTTAACTACGTCCTCATTTCGCAAATTATACTTTTAAATAAATTTATTTTATTATTTTTTCCAACGCTCAAGCTTTGCTGTTCCCATGGTTAATAATTTTGCCATAAAGCCGGGTATGCCCATTTTTTTCATTTTTTCTTTTACCAATGTTTCCATTTCCTCTAGAGTTATGTTTGGCTGTAAGAATTCGCCATTTTTAAAACAATAGCTGCAATACATATTGTTTTTTGTGCCATCCGAATTTGTTCCGCCTCCCTTTGGGTCTTTTTTAAGAGGCATCCCGCAACTCTGGCATCTTTTAAATTGTTTTATTTTAGTCTCCATAGTTGTTATGTTAATAATTAAAGTTTGTTAATAAATTATTTTTTTGTTTTTATTAAATAACTGTTCCCACTAACCCATCTCCTGCCTAGCTGGTAGAAGACTGAATTTAGTAGATAGACCAATAAACAAAATATTTTCTGAGGGAGGGAAGTAGTTAAATATTTTTTATTTGGTTTTTTTTCTCTTTATAGTGCCCCCAAATTATCACTGTTATCAATAGTACAAACGTGCCACTGCCAATAATTGCTTCTAATAGCCATATTATTTCAGGATTAATTGCGTACAGAATAAAAATTAATGAGCAAAAACCTATTATCCAAAAAAATGTTTTTTCAGACATAAATCCTCCTTTTACTTCTTCCCTCAAAAAATGTTTTGTTTTCAAAGAGTACAGTTTATAACATATTGGTATATTTGAAGTCCGAGTCATCGGGATTTGGACGAACCTGGAAAATTAGGAAAGTCCCCAGGTTACATCAGAGTATTCTTCGGAATTAAGTAACAAATCTATTTCAGATTTCATAGCGCTAATATCAACATCACTTAATTTATTGAATCTGTCTTGATGGCCTGATATTAAAGGATCTCCATACTTTTGAATTTTTGCATCAACTGCTCGTCCGTAAAGATGGACATGCAAATGCGGGCTCCAATTACCGTTATCCTGGTAATTGATTCGTTCAACTTTAACGTCACTTTTTGCCATTGCCTTAACCATGGCTTTGCCTGCAACAATTGTTAATCTCATTAGCTCAATAGCTTCCTTGGGTGTGAGCTCAGTTCGGTCAGTAATGTCTTTTTTAGCGCTTATTTTTATGTGTCCGCCT
>JAUVLY010000126.1 GCA_030600505.1 Candidatus Falkowiibacteriota bacterium | reverse complement strand
AAAGCAGGGATTTATACCCACAGGGCACTTTGTATGATTTATATGATTATTCTGTACTGGTTGCCGCCTCTTCCACTGGCAACTCAATCACCTCCACATCCGGCTCAGTCGATTCTTCCACCTGCTCATCACTACTCGTTGCCGTACTGCTGTCTGCTGTCTGCTGTCTGTCGTCTGTACTGTCGTCTGTAGAAGTAGCCGTCTCATCCGAAGAAGTTGAAACATTCTCCTCCACCGGCGTCAATGTAAAGTAGGGATCACATACGTCGCCAATATCGTCACCATCCTTGTCTTCTTGTCCTGGATTAAAATCATCCGGGCAATTATCCAGAACCCCGAATACATCATCGCGGTCCGGGTCATTGGCATTAATATAATCGTTATATATATCGGTGAGATCATCAGCTACGCTTGATTCGCTAACGTCACTGGCCAGAACGCTTGGTGGCACGCTTGGGCTGGGAATAACGTAGGTTTTAATTGGCTCATAATCATCAAAAACCTGGCCCACTAAATTTAGGGTTGCACCAATCAGCCCGGAATATTCACTTACTTCCACGCGCGTGCTTTCTACCCCCAGTTCGCTGGCCTGTGCCTGCTCGGCTCGCAGTTCCTTAATACGCTGTTCATACTCTTCATTAAGTTCTTCGGCCAAATAAACTCCCAGATCTTTTTTTAAACTCTTGCTGACTTTCCGAATCGCTTCCTGTACCTGATATTGCCAAGCATCATCTATCAGCGCCAAATCCATATAGGTATAAGTCACATAATAAAATCTGGACCTGCCCTCCGAAGCTTTACGCGTAGGAGGGTCTTCTTCAACTTGTTCGATCCGATATTCCATATCAAAATTATCCAAATCCGCTTCCAAAAGCAAGGTATTGTCTATACCCTCGCTTGAAACCTGTCTCTCACCAATAAATTCCTGCCCAGCCTCGGTCTGAGCCCAAGCGCCAGAGCCAATAATAAAAATAACCACTAATATTAGCACTGTAGCGTTGTTGTATTTGATAAAATGGGTGGCTTTCTTAAACATATATTTACGTGATAATTATACTAAATATTAGAATAATTTACAATTTAATCAAAATAATATATAATATTAAGAGGTATAAATAATTTGATACATAAAATATGACAATTACACCAGAACAATTTAATAAATTAGTTACCAAAGACGAACACCAAAAACTAGAAAAAAAGGTAAATGAAATTGACAAAAATGTTAAAAAAATACTAAATTCAGTAGACGGTATTGCCGATAATTACAAGACCGTAAAAGCTGAACAAACAGCCAATCTTGGCGCGCATAAGCGAATGCAAAAAGATATTAACGAAGTAAGGGGCCATGTCGGTTTAAAGATAAAGAACGCTACTCTTTAAAATAAACAATTAATTAAATATTTATACATTTTATTATTCGCATGTGTCCCATTTGTAGCGGGGCTTGCCGAAGGCAATAACGTTATGTTAGATAAAAAAGATTTAAAAGATATTAAAGGTATTGTTAAAAACGTTGTTGATGACAGTTTGGATAATTTTGCCGTTATAGTAAAAGACGGGTTTGATAGTGTTGATAAAAAATTTGAGCAAGCAACTAAAGAAAGAAAAGCACTAAAACGAGACATGGAGGAAGTCAAGATGAAATTCGCTTACACAGCTTGGCAGATTGACATGGAAGAAGTTAAGGGGCGGCTAACAAAAATAGAGCAAAAAATTAAAGTAAAAAAATAACAATCAATTAAATATTTAATAAAAATATATGACCAAAATAACTATCAACGATTTAGGTAAAATGATAAAAGACGGGTTTGATGGTCAAGATAAAAAATTTGCGCAAGCGGCCGGAGAAAGAAAGGGACTAAAGCAAGGGCAGGAAAAAATTGAACTCCGGCTTTCTAATGTTGCTTATCGGTTTGAATTGCAAGAATTGCAGCAAAGAGTGATTATTTTGGAAAAAAAGATGAAAGTTAAAACAAAAAAATAACAATTAATTAAATATTTTTTATCAAGGATCAGGCTAAAGGTCTGGTTTTTTTATTTTTCCGCAGATACTACGCGGACCCTACGCAGATTTCACGCGAATCAGTATTCTGCGTTAATTCCGCGTAGTGTCCGCGTACAATCCGCGGTATAGGGTGAATACCCTACTGCCCAAAATTAACCGCCCCATTATTGTACTCGGTACGAACTTGGGCCTCGGTCAACGCGTAATTAAATATCTTCACTTCATCAATCAAACCATCAAAATAATTCGCGCCTACTCTGCCAATATCCATATTGTTAGTGTCAATTGCTGTGTCTGTTTTAATAAAAACATGATGCCAGGCAGTATCTATTACAGACGATTGCTCGCCGTCAACATAAATCGTCGGGCTGCTAAAGCCGGTAGCTGTAACAACGCCGTTATTTGCGCGAATATAACGCGTGCCATTATCCAAATCAATAATATACTCGATATTACTATCCGCCTTTAGCCAAAAAGAAATAGA